>SVKN01000011.1:0-15767 GCA_015068445.1 Oscillospiraceae bacterium
GCGACCGTGAACGGGCTCGAACCGTCGACCTCTAGCGTGACAGGCTAGCGTTCTAACCAACTGAACTACACGGCCATATAGATGTGTTCGCCGCCATGAAATGGTGGAAACAACAGGGCTCGAACCTGTGACCCCCTGCTTGTAAGGCAGGTGCTCTCCCAGCTGAGCTATGCTTCCGTACCACAGCGGCAAGATTTATTATACACACGGCCACCCCTTTTGTCAACCTCTTTTTCGCGGATTTTTTATCAAAAGATACTTTGCACAAAAGGGGTGGCGCGATCGCTGCCTCAGGGCTTTTCGGGCGTCTGCAGCAGCATGTTCCCGATCTCTTCCTTGGTGAAAACGTACTCCTTGTCGCAGAACTGGCACGTGACCTTGACGGTCTCCTCTTCCTCGTACAGGCGCTTGAGCTCCTCGCGGCCGATGGACAGAACGGCCTGCTCCACCTTCTGACGGGAGCACTTGCACTCATATTTGACGTCGTGCTTGTAGAGCTCCTCGAAGCGCATGCCGTCCAGCATGTACTGCAGGACCTCCTCGGCGGTCATGCCCTGCTCCATCATCGTGGTCATGCTGGGCGTCTCCTGTACGCGGGCCTCCAGGATCGACACGAGGCCGTCGGGCGCGCCGGGCATCAGCTGGATGATATAGCCGCCGGCCTGCTTCACGTGCTGGTCGGTGTCCACCAGAACGCCCAATGCGCAGACCGTGGGGATCTGCTCGCTGGCGTAGTAGTAATAGGCGACGTCCTCGGCGATCTCGCCGCTCAGCAGCTCGACCTTGCCGGAGAAGGGCTCCTTGGCGCCGATGTCCTTGATGACGGTCAGCACGCCCTGGCCGACGCCGCCGCCCACGTCCAGCTTGCCGTTTGTCTTCAGCGGCAGATCGACGGCGGGGTTCTGCAGGTAGCCGCGCACGTTGCCCTCGCTGTCGGACACGGCAGTGATGGCGCCCAGGGGGCCGTCGCCGCGGACCTGCAGCGTGACGGAGCCGTCCTCCTCCTTGAGCTCGTCGCCCATAAGGGAGGCGGCGGTCAGCGTGCGGCCCAACGCCGCCGTGGCCAGCGGCAGCGTGCGGTGGATGCGGCGGGCCTCCTCAACGAGCTCCGTGCTCTGCACGGCAGCCGCCTTGATGAAGCCGTCCTTCGTGATGCCTCTTACGATGAAATCGTTCATGTTCTATGCTCCTTTGCGGGCCGCGATGTAAAGCCGCCCGGTCTCTGTCGTGTAGTGGTTGAGCTTTCTGTCGCCGTAGACGTCCAGCACCTCGAAGCCCGCTTCCGCGAGAAGCTCCCGGAAGGTCTCCAGCGCGTAGCCGCGCTGCTCGTGAAGCTCGCTGTGACGCTCGTAGGTCCCGTCCTCCCGCTCCAGGAAGAGGTCGATGGCGTTGAGGGCGCGGCACGCGCGGCGGTCGTAGGCATATTGCCAGGCGGCGAACCAGCCGTCCTCCTCCCAGACGGAGGAGACGCCGTCGAGCTCCTCGAACCAGGCGACGGTTTTGATATCGAACAGAAAGACGCCGCCAGGGCGCATGGCTTTTGCCAATCGTCTGAACATGCGTCTGAGCCTGCGGATGTCCGTCAGATAATTGACGCTGTCAAGGGCGCAGACGGCGCCGTCGATCTGGCCCCACAGCTCCAGCTCCGCCATGTCCTGACAGATCAGCAGCGGCTGAGGCTCTATCCCCTCCAGCCGTCTCTGGGCCACCGAGAGCATATCCGGCGACAGGTCGCAGCCGATCATGTCGTAGCCCAGCTTCGCCAACTCCAGCGTCAAGCTGCCCGTGCCGCAGGCCACCTCCAGCACCGTGCCGCCGCGGACGCCGTACCGCCGGAAGACGCGGCGGGCCATGGCGGCGTAGCTTTTATAATCGGCGTCGAACTGGATGGCGTCATAGTATTCGGCAAGGGTGGCGTATTCATTCATGGAGCAGCTCCTCCGTCATTTCGGTAATGGTGTCGTAGACCGGCACGCCGCCGGTCTCCAGCTCGCGCCTGCCCTGATGGCCCCGGGCGATCAGGCGGCAGTCGGCCCCGAGGGCCTGCGCCAGCTCCAGATCGTGGAGGAGGTCGCCCACCACCAGCACGCGCTTCGGGTCCGCGCCGCTTTCCCGCAGCCAGCGGACACCGCGGTCCACCTTGCCCTCGGCCCGGCGGTTGTCCGCGCCGGAGACGGCGCTGAAGTACTGCCGCACGCCCATCCGCGTCAGCAGCGCTTCCAGCCGCTGCTGCTCAAAGGAGGAGACGACGCACTGGGTCACTCCCATTTTATCAAACGTGTCAAGTGCCTCCCGGGCGCCGGGATTGAGACCGGCCCGGGGGATGCGGGCGTCATAGCTCTGCAGGAACTCCTCGGTGATGACCTCGAAGGGCACCACGGTCAGGTCGAAGATCTTGCGGTAATAGTCGATGATGGGCGAGGTGATCATGGTGAGGTATTCCGCCTTGTCGGTCAGCTTCATCCCGCGCTTGCGCAGCATGTCGTTGACGGCCTCCACGGCCACGTCCACGTCGTCCATCAGCGTGCCGTTGAAATCCCAGACGATGTGCGTGTATCGCATCTTTTTCACCCTTTTTGGAACTATCCGAAAAATAAACAGTCATAACAGCAGAAAAGCGACAAGACACGCTTTTTGTGCTATACTGAGGTCAGGTACCACACTATTATACAATAGGGGTGACAAAAAATGAAGAGCAAATTGAGCGGGGCGCTGGCGCTGATGCTGTGCCTGCTGCTGTGCGGCTGCGCAGGGGTCGGTACCGCGGCGGAGCAGCCCGCCGCCGAGCCTTATACGCCTACGCCTACGCCGCTTCCCGTCTCCAACGGCATCGACTGGAACGACATCCCCCGCATCTGGGTGGGGCGCGGCGGCCCGACGACCGATTACTACGACGGCTATACGTATCGCCTGATCAACGACAACTGGCCCGCCGAGTATACTTACGACAGCTATGAGGCGGACGGCGTCAGCTACTATACGGGCAGCGCCAAGCTGACAGGCCTGCACAACACGTCGCTGCAGAGCAAGCTCAACCTGCTGATCGCCCGCACCGAGGGCGCGCTGATCGGCGACCCTGCGTACTTTGAGGCGAACGTCACGGACGAGCTGCGGGAGCGCTTCCCAGACGACCTGTCTTGCTACAGCAGCGTCAACCCCAGCATCACCTTCGTAGGGAATCTGGTGAACATCCAGATCAGCCGCAGCGAGGAGATCTACGGCTATCGCTACGGCGGCGAGGACGATTACGATTATTACAACAAGGTCCGCGAGACCTGCAGCTACTTCACCTATGACATGATGACCGGCCAGCAGCTGCAGCTGAGCGACCTGTTCGCCGACAACGTCGATCTTGACGCACTGCTGAACCCGATGATCGCCGCGTCGCTGGAATCGTCCGACGAGTTTGAGATGACGCGCCCCTTCCGCGGTCTGCCCGCGGATTACCCGTTCTTCCTGCTGCATGAGAGCTCGCTGGATATCTATTTCCCCAACGGCAACCCCTACTGCTCCGGCGCCGCCTACGTGTCGCTGGACATCGAGGATCTGGAGCCGTATCTGGCCCAGCCCATCAGCACCAGCGAGCCCTTCATGAGCCGCGACAGCGGCACGACCTTCGCGGATTATTACCGCTTCGACAACAAGCTGAAAATGGACCTGAAGAACGACGAGCTGTGCAGCGCCTTCGGCGACGACAGCTTCAGCTTCACGCCCTATCTGCTGCGCGAGACAGCCGGACGGCCGGGCGTGGGGCGGATCAACGAGCAGGTGCAGGCGCTCTACGATGAGATCGCCGCCGCTCCCCTGCCCGAGTCCTTTGAGGAGATCATGTCCCACGACGACGCCTGGGGCTACGCCAGCGCCGACATCAGCTCCGATAAGGGCTTCGCCGTGTTCAGCTTCTACGCCAGCTGCGGCTACAACGATACCAGTGACAATTACATCAACCGCAGCGTCTCGATCCACCGCGTGTTCAGCGCCGTCACCGGCGAGCTCTACTCTCTGGCCGACGTGGTCACCGATCCCGACGCCATCCGCCAGCATCTCAAGTCCTGCGGCTACGACATCGATCCGGCGCAGTTCTACAACTTCGCCACCTACTCCCCCGACAATCTGTCCATGTATCCCGACGATGAGTACAACATCGACGTGCCGGGGACTATGTACCTTGATCCCGACTTCATGAAACAATAAAAGCAAACCCTCAAAGGAGAAACGAATCATGAAAAAACTGTCTGTTTTGCCGGCCGCGCTGGCGGCTGCGATGCTTCTGACGGCCTGCGCCAATCCTTTCGCCCCCAAGGCCGAGGAGCCGCCTGCGCCCACAGTAGTCGAAAAGCCCGCCTTCACCGATGAGACGTACCCCCGCGTGGACGGATCCACCGCCACGATCCCCCTGTCCGAGGGCCTCGTGCGTGAGCTGATGGGCAAGGACGCCACCGCCGCCCATGAGTTCGTCCATCACACCACCACGCCCTCCGCCTATCAGAACCTGTTCGACGGCAACTGCGACATGATCCTCGTCACCCCGCCGTCCTCCGAGGAGGAGCAGCAGATGAAGGATTCCGGCAAGGAGTACGAGGTGGAGATGGTCGTCAAGGACGCCTTCGTCTTCCTGGTCAACAGCGAGAACACCGTGGAGGATATCTCGGTGGAGCAACTGCAGAAGATCTACAAGGGCGAGATCACCAACTGGAAGGAGCTCGGCGGCGAGGATGCCGAGATCGTCGCCTTCCAGCGCCCGGACAACATGGGCAGTCAGACGCTGATGTACAAGCTGCTGGTGCCCCAGGACGAGATCGCCGACGCGCCCACGGAGCTGCGCCCCGCAGGCATGGGCGACCTGGTGGACGCGGTGTCCAGCTATGACAGCGGCGTCAACTCCATCGGCTACTCGGTCTACTATTACGCCAACGGCATGTACACCTCCCCCCAGTCGAAGCTGATCTCCGTGGACGGCGTCTACCCCACCCCCGAGACCATCGCCGACGGTTCCTATCCGCTGGTGGACGGCTACTACGCCGTGTTCGAGAAGTCCCAGCCGGAGGATTCCGCCGTGAGGCAGCTTCTCGCCTGGCTGACGAGCGACGAGGGCCAGAAGATGGCCGCCGACGAGGGCTACGTCCCCCTGCATGAGCTGACGAAATAAACCCCGAAACGCCCACGGCCCCGATCACAGGATCGGGGCTGTTTTTTTGCACCTCTGCCCGCAATGAAGCATAGGATATCCCAGACTGCGGGAAAGGTGGGTCTGTATGAGGAGACTTTCGGACCTCGCGCCGGGCGGGCGCGGGACGGTGCGCGCGGTGCGGACCGATGACGAGATGGGACGGCGGCTGCGGGAGCTGGGGCTGATCCGCGGCGCCGCGGTGGAGTGTCTGATGCGGGCGCCCTGGGGCGACCCGGCGGCTTACCGCATCTGCGGGGCCGTGATCGCGCTGCGGCACGAGGACGCGGGGCGGGTGGAGCTATGGCGCTGACCGTCGCGCTGGCCGGGAACCCCAACGTGGGCAAAAGCACGCTGTTCAACGCGCTGACCGGCATGGACCAGCACACGGGCAACTGGCCCGGCAAGACCGTCGGCGCGGCCTGCGGCCGGTGCAGCCTCGGCCCGGAGCCCGTGGAGCTGATCGATCTGCCGGGGACCTATTCTCTCTCGGCCCGCTCCGCGGAGGAGGAGGCAGCCCGGGACGCCGTGCTCTTCGGCCGTCAGGACGTCACGGTGACGGTCTGCGACGCCTCCTGTCTGCAGCGCAGCCTCGCGCTGGCCCTGCGCGTCAGCGAGGCGACGAGGCGGTCCGCCGTGTGCCTCAACCTCATGGACGAGGCCGGACGCCGGGGCGTGCGCGTCGACGTGAGCGGCCTGCATCTCGCCCTCGGTCTGCCGCTGTGCGCTGTGACGGCGCGGAAGAAGCGCGGCGCGCTACCGCTGCTGGCCATGGTGTCAAAGGAGATCCCGGAGCGTCGGGAGCCGATCGTGCTGTACTCACCTGAGATCGAGGCGGCGGTTGAACAGTTGGCGCCTGCGCTGGAGCCTCTTGGGGAAATGGTGGAGACGCGGTGGCTGGCACTGCGGCTGCTGGAGCGGGACGACGCTGCGCTGGCCAGCGTGAGATCGCACACCGGCGTCGATCCCCGGGCGCTGCCCGCGGTGCGTCAGGCGCTGGAAGCCGTGACGCTCGCGCCTAAGGACGCCCGGGAGCAGATCGCGGAGGCCGTGCACCGCCGCGCGGAGGCGCTGTGCGACCGATACGTCGTCTGCAGGCGCGACCGGGGCGACGAGCGTGACCGACGGCTGGACCGCATCCTGACGGGCAAGGCGTCATTGCCGCTGATGCTGGCGCTGCTGGGGGTCGTTCTGTGGCTGACCATCGTCGGGGCCAACAGGCCGTCGGAGTGGCTGGCAAGCTTCCTGTTCGGGTTTCAGGACGTGCTGACAGCGATCTTCTCATCGCTCCATGCGCCCGCGTGGCTCCACGGGGTGCTGGTGCTGGGGCTCTACCGGGTGCTGGCGTGGGTGGTATCGGTGATGCTGCCGCCCATGGCGATCTTCTTCCCGCTGTTCACGCTGCTGGAGGACGCAGGACTGCTGCCGCGGATCGCTTTCGTCCTTGACAAGCCGCTGTGCCGCTGCAAAGCCTGCGGCAAGCAGGCGCTGACCATGTGCATGGGCTTCGGCTGCAACGCCGTGGGCGTGGTGGGCTGCCGGATCATCGACTCGCCCCGGGAGCGGCTGCTGGCTGTGCTGACCAACAGCCTCGTCCCCTGCAACGGTCGGTTCCCGACGCTGATCGCGCTGCTGTCCATGTTCTTCGTCTCCGGCGGGTCGCCGGGCGCGGCGGCGCTGCTGACGGCGCTGCTGGCGCTGAGCGTCGCGGCGACCATGATGATGACGCGGCTGCTGTCGGCGACGGTGCTGAAGGGCGTGCCGTCCTCCTTCACGCTTGAGCTGCCGCCCTACCGCATGCCGCAGGTGGGACGGGTGATCGTCCGGTCGGTCTTCGACCGCACCTTGTTCGTCCTCGGGCGGGCGGCGGCGGTGGCCGCGCCGGCCGGCGCGCTGCTGTGGGTACTGGCGAACGTGCAGATCAATGGCGCGTCGGTGCTGACGCTCTGCGCCGGGGCACTGGACCCCGCGGGGCGGCTGATCGGTCTGGACGGCGTTCTGCTGCTGGCCTTCATCCTCGGCTTCCCGGCCAACGAGATCGTGCTTCCCATCGCCGTCATGGCGTATCTGGCGAACGGGACGCTCGGGGACCCGGGCAGTCTGGAGGAGATGCGGGCGCTGTTTCTGGCAAACGGCTGGACGCCCGTGACGGCGCTGTGCGTCATGACGTTTTCCATGTTCCACTGGCCCTGCTCCACCACGCTCCTGACGATCCGCAAGGAGACCGGGAGCCTCAAATGGACGCTGCTGGCGGCGCTGCTGCCCACGGCGCTGGGCGCCTGCCTGTGCTTCCTCATCAGCCGCCTGGCGCTTGCAATTTGACGTCCGTTTTTGGTATAATATAGGAAAATTCTGACAAAAGGGATGATCGAATGAAGCTGTTTTTGAAGGTCCTCTGCATCATTCTGCTGCTGGCATGCGTGTTCCTCAGCGCGGTGACGGCGCTGGAATACCGCCCTGAGGCGGCAGAGGCGCTGACGGTGGACGGCGCGGCGGACGGCGCGCTCCGCGAGGGCGACAGCCTGCGGGTGCTGAGCTGGAACATCGGCTACGGCGCGCTGGGCAACAACGCGGATTTCTTTATGGACGGCGGCAAGATGGTGGATACGGCGGACGAGGGCCGCGTGTGGCAGAACATCGAGTCCATCGCGGGCTTCGCTGCGTCCGTGGAGCCTGACGTCCTGCTGCTGCAGGAGGCTGACCGCGACAGCACCCGGTCCCATCACATCGATGAGACGGCGGCGCTGGCCGAGGCGTTCCCCGGCACGGCGCGGACGTTCGCGAATAACTTCAAGGTCGCTTTCGTCCCCTATCCCCTGCCGCCCATCGGCAAGGTAGACAGCGGCCTGCTGACGTTCTCGTCGTTCCCCATCGAGAGCGCCTCGCGCGTCGCGCTCCCCTGCCCCTTCTCCTGGCCCGTGCGGACCGTGAACCTCAAGCGGTGCCTCTCGGTCAACCGCATCCCGCTGGAAGACAGCGAAAAGGAGCTGGTGCTGGTGAACCTCCATCTGGAGGCCTACGACGACGGCGAGGGCAAGCTGGAGCAGCTGCGCGTGCTGGGCGAGTTCCTCTCCAATGAGGCCGCGGTAGGCAACTACGTGATCGCGGGCGGCGACTTCAACCAGACCGGCGCTGCGGTCCTTGACTTCTGGCCCGCCCAGGAGGGCAAATGGCAGCCCGGCATCATCGAGGAGGACGCTCTGCCCGAGGGCGTGACGCTGCTGATGGATGCGTCCGTCCCCACCTGCCGCTCCCTGGATCAGCCCTATATCGGCACGCATCGGAGCCCCGGCCACGACTTCTCGTCCGACGGCTTCCAGTACTACGCCATCGACGGCTTCATCGTCTCCGACAACGTGACCGTCACCCGCCTCGAGACCCTCGGCCAGGCCTTCGTCGCCACCGACCACAACCCAGTGGTGCTGGAGGCGGTGCTGAACTGAATTGCAAAAGACACAAAAAGTCCGGTGCGGATGCGCCGGACTTTTTTAGGTTATTCCTGTTTTTCCTGTTTTTCTCCGCTGCAGTAGGCGCGGTACCAGCAGTCGTAAGGGTCGCGGCATTGGGGGCCGGGGGTGCAGAGGGGTTCTTCGGGCTGCTTCTGCATGCGGTTGAGGTCCCAGATGTGGTCGTTGACCCACTTGGTGAGGGGCTTTACCTGCTCCGTGACCTCCACGGGGAGGAAGGGATCGTCCTCGTCGGGACCGTGGAGGACGATGAATATGCGGCCGATCTCCAGCTTGCTGCGCTTCATGATGTAATACTGGAAGGCGGCGTCGCGGACGTGCTGCTCCTTGAGCTCCGGTGTGTTTTTGATTTCGTAGAAGTCATAACCGGTCTCGGTCCTGCGGAGGATGTCAACGGCGCAGTAGTTGTTGTAATAGATGAACGCCGCCTCGCAGATGACGGGCGTGCCCAGCTCCAGATGCTCCTGCGTGCGGGCGGCCATGGCCTTCTTGTCCGGGATGCGGGTGCCCTTGCGGTAGACGGTCATCTCCTCATAGGGGCCGAACATGGCCATGGCGCGGTCGCCGAAATCGTTGCCGGCGTCCAGCTTTTCCTGCGTCTCGGGCGGGATGACCCGGAGCTTCGGCTTGTGCTTGTCGAGCCACAGCATCCGCGGGCACTGTATGCCGCGCATGAAGTCGGTCTTCGTGACGCCCATTATTCTCCGAGCCTCTCGACCCACTGCGCCTCCTTGAAGCCCACGAGGACGAAGTCCTCCGCGATGAGCATGGGGCGCTTGACGAGCATGCCGTCGCTTGCCAGCAGGGCGTACTGCTCGTCGGCGGACATGGCGGGCAGTTTGTTTTTCAGATCCAGGGACTTGTACTGCAGGCCGCTGGTGTTGAACAGCTTTTTCAGCTCGAGGCCGCTCTTTTCATGCCAGGCGCGGAGCTCTTCTTCATTGGGGTTCTGCTCCTTGATGTCGCGCAGGTCGTAGGGGATGCCCTTCGCGTCCAGCCACTTGCGGGCCTTCTGGCAGGTGGAGCATTTGGGATAGCAGAGAAAGATCATTTCATACCCTCCGTTTGTTCCGCGTCCTCCTCCAGCGTCTCCAGCAGGAAGCTGACAGGGCGGAAGCCGTCGTTACAGGAGAGCATGGCGGAGCGCTTGTTTTTCATCCAGCCGTCGTAGAAATCCTCGCCGCCGTGGGACAGCGCCAGCACGAAGGGCGACAGCGTGTCCCAGGCGCTGGGACAGAAGCCCTCAGGGCGCTGCCAGCCGTTGGCGATGAAGGTCTTCCCCTCTTCCATGTCGCAGGCGTGTTGGATGGGGTTCTCGTACTGCTCGATCAGATCGTCGTAGCGCGCCATGCGCTTGACGGTGATGCGGACCTTTTTCATATCATTTGACCTCGATGGACTGCGCCGTGCGGAGCTGGCCCTCCTCGTCGGCGTCATAGATGGATACGCGATCGCCGACGCTGACGATGACGGCCGTCTGGTCGGCGGAGGCGGAAATGACGTACCAGCAATCGCCGCCCTCCAGCTTGAAATAGTAATAGGAATTACCGTCCAGCACCGCCGTGCGGACGTCCTGCACGCGGCCCGTGATCTCGTTGTCCGGGCGGGCCGGAGTCGTGGTGATACCGTTCTGGGTCAGCAGCCGCTCGTACTCGCGTTCACACTCCATGACCGTCTGGCCCGTGGCGACGATGTTGTACTGGCGGACGTTGACCATGGCATACATCTTGACGAGGCCGGCGTTGTCCTTGAGGGCCATGAAATACGTGGGCTCCGAGGACACGTTCAGCAGCAGCGGGAACGTGGAGATATAGTTGAGGTGCTGCACCACGCCCTCGGCGGAGTTCATGGCCGAGAACTCCTCGGCGCCGGCGCAGGAGTAATAGTGGGCGTCCTTGGTGCGCTGGTTGACGAGGATGAAGCCGATGTTGCTCTCGTCGCCGCCCACGGAGGTGATGCCGGTGTAGACGTAGATATCGTCGTTGAGGGCGATATAGTTGTAGCCGTCGGTGGTGACGGTGACGCCGCGCTGGCCGAACATGGAGTTCCAGAAGCCATTCTGATACATGCCGTGGTAGTCGTACTGCTCGATCAGCAGGTCGGCGGAGTACAGACGGTCCACCCAGGTGGGCACCTGCTCGTAATACTGCGTCTCGCCCGTGACGGCGTTGACCAGCACCGCGCCGTTGACGTCCGTGCCGCCGAAGAGACCGATGGTCTTCTCCAGCTTCGGGCAGATCCAGTAGGGCACGCCGTCGTCATCGATTTCAAAATTGACGTGATCGAACATATAGGTGGGGTACTTGAAGCGGATATAGCGGTAGATGTTGCGGAAGAACAGCTCGTTGTCGGAATACTTCATGCCCTCCTGCAGCCGCACGACCTCCACGTTCTGGGTGACCATATCGATGACGATATAGGCGGGCAGGCCGCGGGAGCGGTTGTTGAGCCACTTGAAGAAGTCGCCGTACTCCAGCGGGGCCACGCGGACCGGGACGTCCTTGTAGTTGATCTGGGAATAGGTGTCCGAGACCTCGAACTGGGAAACCATGTCGCTGAGCTCGCCCAGCTTGCGGTCGCCCAGGCGGGCGGCGGAGGCGGCGTCCAGCATGGGGATGCGGTTGAAGGAGATCTCCTTGACGTCCTGGGCGAAGTCGCCGGTCTGGGGCTCCAGCAGCTTCGTATAGGACCCGGCGCGGAAGATGACGGAGGAGGCGATGCTGCCGAGGATCAGCAGCACCACCAGCGCCACACACAGCAAAAACGGGATCAGGCAGGTGTCGCGCACGGAGCGGAAGAACTCGCCCTGCTGCATGATCTTGTACACGCCCGAGGTGACGAAGGCTGAGACGCAGTAAACGGCGCTCATCAGGAAGAAGAAGGCGTAGAAGCTCTTGTCGTGCAGGTTGATGGCGGGCAGCGTCAGATAAAAATAAACGAGACCGAACAGCAGCGTGACGATTAGGTTGATCAGCACGCGCTTGAGGCCGAAGCTCTTTTTCGGCTTTTCCAAACAGAGTCACTCCTTTTCTGTTTTCACTGCCAACATTTTACCATACTAATATCACTCCGTCAATTTGCACTTGTCTTGCGGGCCATAACGTGCTATTCTTTAGGATAGAACAACAAATTACAGGAGGTTCGACAATATGGTAAAGCCCCTTTCCGATCACGCAAAGCAGTATCTGGCCGATCACGAGCAGTTCATCAAGGATCTTCTCTTTGAGATGTGCGGCATCCCCGCCCCCTCCAATCACGAGGAGCTGAGAGCCGAGTTCATCAAGAAGTGGCTGGAAGACAAGGGCGCCGAGGGCGTCTACATCGATCCGGCGCTGAACGTCGTGTTCCCCTATCAGTGCGAGGGCAAGAATGACCTGCTGGTCATCATGGCCCACACCGACACCGTTTTCCCCGATATGACCCCGTTCACGGTCAAGGTCGACGGCAATGTGGCCGCCTGCCCCGGCATCGGCGACGACACCACCAACGTGGCGATCCTGCTGACGCTGATCAAGTACGTGCTGGAGAACAAGCTCACCGCTCCCAAGGGCGTCCTGTTCGTCCTGAACGCCGGCGAAGAGGGTCTGGGCAATCTGAAGGGCTCCCGTCAGATCGTCAAGGACTTCGGCGACCGCATCGGCGAGTTCGTCTCTCTGGACGGCTCCTACACCGGCATCTGCAACGAGGCCGTCGGCTCCATGCGCTATAAGGTCGAGCTGACCACCGAGGGCGGCCATTCCTACGGCGCCTTCGGCAACCGCAACGCCATCCAGCGTCTGGCCGCCGTCATCGAGAAGCTGTACAAGATCGAGGTTCCCCACGACGGCAACAGCAAGACCACCTACAACGTCGGCATGATCAGCGGCGGCACGTCCGTCAACACCATCGCCCAGCAGGTCGAGATGCTGTACGAGTACCGCAGCGACTCCCGCAAGTGCCTGCAGCAGATGGGCGAGTGGTTCAACGAGATCATCGACGAGGCGCGCAAGGACTGCATCGCCATCAACGTCACCGTTCTGGGCGAGCGTCCCTGCACCGGCGACGTGGACAAGGCCCGTCAGGACGCGCTGCTCCAGCGGGCCAAGGACGCCATCGCCACCGCTTATGACGGCGAGGTCCGCACCTATCCCGGCTCCACCGACTGCAACATCCCCCTGTCTCTGGGTATCCCGGCCGTCTGCTTCGGCGGTTACATCGGCAAGGGTGCGCACACCCGCGAGGAGCACATCTTCCTCGACTCCCTGCCTGTGGGCACCGAGATCGTGGCCGCGTTCCTGCTGGACTATTTCGCATAAGATCAGTTTTTGCACGAAAGGGCGCATCCATTCGGATGCGCCCTTTTTCTGTTATGCTTTTTTATGTCCCTTTTGCCGTCATCACGGCGACGGCGCAGGGGATCCTTCCCTCAGCCAGCGTGATGGTCACGTCACTGTAGCCGTTTTGAAGAAAGAAGGCACGATAGCTGTCCGGGGTGAACTGGCGCTTGAAGTCGGCGCCCGCCTTCCCCACGGCCGAGACGAAGGTCCCGGCTTCGCTTTTCTCCGTGCGGTTCATGTAGGTGGGGATGATCAGCAGGCCGCCTCTGCGGCAGACGCGGTCCAGCTCCCTCAAAGCTGCGATCGGCTGATCCAGCAGGTGGATGACGTTGGCGGCCACCACGGCGTCGAAGCTCCCGGTCTCATAGGGCAGCGCGGTGATGTCCGCCTGCGCGTAATCGACGTTGCTGAAGCGCGCACAGTTTTTGCGGGCGCGGGCCAGCATTTTGGATGAGAAATCTGTGGCGGTCAGATGGCGGCACCGTGGCGCCAGGACCTCGGTGAGCAGGCCCGTGCCGCAGGCGCACTCCAGCACGCTGTCGTCCTCCGTGACCAGCTGCCCGACGATCTCGCGAAGCGCGCGGTGGGTCCTGCGGTTGATGACGTTGACAAAGATATCGTAAACGAACGCGACGTTGTCCCAGAACACGCTTTCACCTCCTGAGGATCAACGGGAACAGCCAGGCCAGCAGCGCCGACGCGGGCAACGCCAGCAGGATATGGCTGAGTTGGGTCCTGCGATTGTGGCCGAACAGGTGAGTGCCAATGAACGGGGCCGTCTCAGGATAATAACGCTGGAAGAAATGTGACCGGCACAGCAGGAAATAATCGATAAACAGGACGTCGAACGCCTTCAGCAGCAGGATCATAACGAGGAACCGCGCCGCCAGCTACACGAAGGTGAAGCCCTCCCGCACGCCGTACACGCCGCCCCAAATCACGGCGCCGCCCATGGTGCACTCGGCCAGCCCCACCAGCAGCCAGCCCAAGCCGTACGCCCCCGGGAACCGCTCATGTCTCGGCTGCACGGCGTCCGCAACGGTCTTCGGCACGAAGTCGAAAAACCTCTTGTCGCGGATCAGCGCAACGCCAGACCAACGCATCAGAAACAGTCCGGCCATCAGCAGGCCGGACAGCAGGATCGTCGTTTTCATAAGGCCTCCTTGTAGTTAGCGATATCTAACCCATTTGCATTTTAACATAGCGTCTGTTCGTTTGCAAGTGGTCCGGCGTATAAAGGTGTCGTTTCCGCGCATACTTTGGCCATCAATCCTCCGGAGGCGCTTCATGCTGGTCCCTTTTATCCGCACGCTGATCCTTTACATCCTCATCATCGCCGTGCTGCGGCTCATGGGCAAGCGGCAGGTGGGCGAGCTGCAGCCCACGGAGCTCGTGGTGACGGTGCTGGTGTCGGCGGTGGCGTCCGTGCCGCTGCAGGACGTGGACATCCCGTTGTCCCACGGCGTGGTGCCGATCCTGACGCTGATGGCGTCGGAGATGCTGGTGTCCCACTTCTGTCAGCATCATATCGGCTTCCGCCGGCTGCTGACGGGCAACCCAGTGATGGTGATCCGGGACGGGCAGCTGCTGCAGCAGTCCATCGAAAAGCTGCGGCTGAACACCGACGACCTGCTGGCCGGGCTGCGGCTCGGCGGGTATTTCGATATCAGAGACATCCGGCGAGCCGTGGTGGAGACGAACGGGCAGCTGAGCGTCATGCTGAAAAGCGACAGTCAGCCGCCTGCAGCCAAAGACCTGGGCGTGGCGGTGACGCCCGCGGGGCCGTTTTACACGCTGATCTCCGACGGGCGCGTCATCTCAGACAATTTGTCCAGCGTGGGCCGGGATCGGGCATGGCTGGAGCGCGAGATCGAAGCGCGGGGGTGCCGGACGGCCCGGGACGTATTTTTCCTGTGCGCCGACGAAAACGGCAACGTGATCTTTACGGCGAAGGAGGGAGCGCGATGAGGCTGCGGGTGATCGTCGCCTGCCTGCTCCTGCTGGCGATCCCGGCATCGGGCCTGTGGGGCCGGGCCGCCGTCTGCGCCCGGTGCGGCGCGGTACTCGATCATATCAACGCCGCCATCAAGCGAGGCGAGACATTCTTGCCCGAAGAGGTGGACGCGGCCATCGCGCTGTGGCGGGAGAGCGAGACGCTGCTGACGAGCCTCGTCACCCATGAGGAGGTGGACGAGGCGCTGACGTCTCTTCTCAGCGCCAGGGCGCTGGGGCTGAGCGGCGGGACGGAAGAATACTGCGCGGCGCTGCAGGAGGCGCGCCAGCGGGTCCTGATCGTCCGTGACTTCGACCGCCCCACCCTGCGCAGCATTTTCTGAACGCAGCCAAAAAAGCGGCGCCCTGTCCGGCGGGCGCCGCTTTCCTCCGGCCTGTGTGAGCGGCAGACCGGAGGGTTGGCAACGGCCGTGAGGCCGTACCAGGCGGAGAAAAACATCGTTGATGGCAGTTTAAAGCGCGAAACTTAATTGAACCTTAAAAAAGACAGCCGATGGGCTGTCCTTTTTCGATTTTCGGCGGGAAACGCGGAGTGTCAGCTGTTTTTCAGCAGCTTGTTCAACTCCTCCATGAACGTGTTGATGTCCTTGAACTGGCGGTAGACCGAGGCGAAGCGGACGTAGGCCACCTCGTCGATCTCCTTGAGCTGGTCCATGGTCAGCTCGCCGATGTAGTCGCTCTTGACCTCTCGGCTGAGGGAGTTGGAAATGGTCTGCTCGATGTCGGTGACAGCCTTCTCCAGCCGGTCCAGCGGCACCTGCCGCTTCTCGCATGCCTTGACCATGCCGCTGAGGACCTTGTTGC
>SVKN01000011.1:15777-44630 GCA_015068445.1 Oscillospiraceae bacterium
CAGGCGCGAGTGCCTGTCCTGCGGGGGCCGCTTCACCACCTATGAGACCGTGGAGAGCCTGCCGTTCTTCTTGATAACGATGATCGGCAGGCTCTCCACGGTCTCATAGGTGGTGAAGCGGCCCCCGCAGGACAGGCACTCGCGCCTGCGGCGGATGCTCCCCTCCTCGGTGGGACGGGAATCGACGACCTTGCTTTCGGTGTAGGCGCAGAACGGGCATTTCATGGCAGGACCCCCCCAAACTATTGGTTTGGTCTATTATACCATTCCCCCGCCCTTCATTTCAACATAATCCTGCAGCACATCGCGAAAAGTCACGGGCGTCACGCAGCCGTCCGCCATCTGCTCGAGCAGCGCACGCAGCTCGCGTTCGTCCGACGTGACGTCGGGGACGAGGTCGAAGTCGATCACGTCCCCCCTGCGGCAAAGGATCGCCGCGCCGCCTTCCGGTGTGACAGCGTAGCACAGCTCCAGTCTTTGACCCGACAGATCCCGGGCCGAAACGGTCCTGATGATCGACAGCTCCTTCATTCCGGTCGCCTCCTTGGGATGATGCAGCTTTATTGTACCCGCCGCGGAGGGCGCCTGTCCACCGGAACATTTCGCCTTTTCCCGACAGTTTTCGTTATTTTCTGGAAAACAGTAGACAAGCGCGCGCGTATGCGTTAAAATAGGGTTTCGGATCATACCACTTCCCATTTCGACCGATCTGTAATATAATATAGAGGAACCAAATCTTCATACGGCTGGTGAGACAATGAATTACAATGAGTTCAACGAGATCATCAATTCTGGCAAGCTGATACATATCTGCGGCATCAACGGCGTCTCCATGCGCGCGCTGGCGAAAAAGCTGCGCGACATGGGCGCCAATATCCAGGGCTCCGACCGCGACCCCTCCCCCTATCTGGACGAGTTCAACAGGCTGGGCATCCGCTTCACCCAGGGCCACGACGTGGACAACACCAAGGGCGCGTCCCTGGTGATCCGCACGGCCGCCGTGCTGGACAACAACCCCGACATCGTCGGCGCCAGAAAGCGCGGCACGCCCGTCATCGAGCGCGCCGAGGCATGGGGCATGCTGATGAGCCGCTACGGCTGCTCTGTGTGCGTGGCGGGCACCCACGGCAAGACGTCCACCACGTCTATGATCGCCACCTTCACCCAGAGCGCCGGATGCGACCCGACGGTCATGGTGGGCGGCAACCTGAGCAATATCGGCGGCAGCCTGCGCATCGGCGGCAGCGACCTGTTCGTGGCCGAGGCCTGCGAGTACAAGAACTCCTTCCTCAGCTTCACGCCCACCATCGCCATCATCCTCAACATCGACCGTGACCATCTGGACTTCTTCAGCGATACCGACGACATCATCGCCTCCTTCACGAAGTTCGCCTATCTGGTGCCCGAGCAGGAGGGCGTCGTGATCGCATGTCTCGACGATGCCAACACGGTCAAGGCCGTCAAGGACATCAACCGCCGGGTGATCACCTTCGGTCTCAGCAAGGAGGCCGACTTCTATCTGGACGATCTGACGAACCACGAGGGGTATTACAGCTTCGACATCTACCACAAGGGCGAGCTGTTCACTCACCTCGACATGAATGTGCCGGGCATCCACAACGCCCGCAACTCCCTGGCCGCCGCCGCGACGGCGTGGCTGCTTGGCGTGCCCGCCGATGACTTCAAGGCCGGCATCGAGCAGTACCACGGCGTGGGCCGCCGCTTCGAGTACCGCGGCAGCTACAACGGCGCGCGCATCTACGACGATTACGCCCACCATCCCAGCGAGATCGAGGCGACACTGAAGGCCGCCGCCGACATGAAGCCCAAGCGCACCATCTGCGTCTTCCAGCCTCACACCTACTCCCGCACGGTGTCGCTGCTCAACGAGTTCGCCGACGCGCTGAGCCACTGCGACGTCTGCGTGCTCACCGAGATCTTCGCCGCCCGCGAGACGAACTTCTCCGGCATCACGTCTCAGAAGCTGTCCAGCATGATCAAGGATTCCATCTGCGTGCCGTCCCTGGACGCCGCGGCGGATTTCCTGATCGCCAACGCCCAGCCCGGCGACCTGATCTTCACCATGGGCGCGGGCGACATCAACAAGGTCTACGACCTGATGAAAACGAAATTAAGGCATGAATAGAGCAAAAGCCGCCGGCCGAAGGGCAGTGTCTGCAAGACAGTAAACCCATATCGGTCGCTGCCGCCGGCGGATCGAAAAAAACTCCTTACCTCAATGAAAGGCAAGGAGTTTTCTAATTCGCACATCACTCGGACCGCAGCGTGCGGCAGATCTGCCGCCGATGGAGGAGGAACCATGTTTAAAGTAGATTATAAGGGCCTGAGGCTTTCCTTTAACGAGTTTCACGATGTTTCAGACAAGGAAATGCCGGAATACGGAGAGTACTGCCTGCTCGAACTGAAAACGGGCGCTTATACCGCAGGCGGCTGGCTTCCGTCCGGGAACAAGTATACAGTGGAAGGAAAATTCCTCCGCGGGACCGCGGACACGGTCGATTGGGAAGAGGTGGCAAGATGGCACTCTCTCGATCGCTACGACCTTACGGAGAGTCTTGAAACAGAAGGCGTCAACTGGATCAACATCGGCCGTGAAGAGGAAGAGGGCGAGCGCAACGTTCAGTTTGAGGGGTTTCAGTCGATTGACGACAAAAAGAACCCGAAAGAGGAACAGTTCTGCCTTTTGATCATGAAGGACGGACGTCTGGCGGCAGGCAGGTGGAACAAGTGGAAGCGTGAAGCCGGAGGAGCCTTTATTTACTCATCGGCGTTGGCGAGCCACAGCTCGGACAAGGTGTGGGCGTGGACGCCGCTCAGCACGGATGAGATCTTTGCGATGGAAATCGAGCGGGAGAATGAGAAAAAGCGCGAAAAGAAACTGAACAGGCATCCTTCCACAGATCCGGAACTGTTCAAATACGGAACGGATATCGACGTGTATTACAAAAAAGCGCTGGAGAAACTGCGCGAGGAGTTCAGCTGGGCAACGCTTCCGATGATGAAGAAGGAGACGCCTGTATGGCAGATCGCACCCTTGCACGGAAAGTATGTTTTCGGTCAGATCAGCAGGAATTATTTCGATGATACGGATATCGTGACCCCCTGGACGGAAGGCTCCACCGCGGACGAGTTCATCGATTTCCTGTGCAGCTATACGCGCGATAAGGTTGCGCACTCCAGCCCCGAAGCGAAGTTCAAGCTTGGCACGGACATCAATGTGTATCTGGAAAAGGCCTTTGAGAATGTCAAAAAGGATTACCGGTGGCTGGACAAAAAGATGCTCAAAAAGTCCTGGCAGTATGATATACAAAGGGTCGACGGAGACCTTGAGTTCGTCAGAAGATACTGGAACGAAAGCGAGTTTTCGGTGTACGACGTCGAAAGCGCAGAACGTTTTATCGAGAGTGTCGAGTACGACTATCAGAGCGCGGCGCTTCAGGCCAACAGAGTCGTGGCAAGCTATGCCCCCACCTTCGGTCATATCAGTCTGCACGGCTGGAATCTTGAGAGCTATGTTTTCTACAAGATGATTTCAGGCGACTACAAAGTGAGCGTAACGGCCGGAGACCGCACGACAGGCGGCAGCAGGGATTTTTTCATCACACCGTACTGCTTTGAGGCAGAGTCCTACGAGGAGTTTCTTGACCGCTATCTGGAAATCGTTCCGGACTACTCGTTCGGGCTCGGCAAGAAGGAGCTTTTGCCGGACAAGGAGCTGAGAGAGTTCCTCGGCTATTAAAACAGCAAGGCTTCACCCGATTGATCCGGATCGTTGCATCCTGAATGCAAAAAGCGGGCTTTGTCTGCGATATGAAAGGCGTGGCCAAAGCCGCGCCTTTCATTCTTAACCTCTCGGATATATGAACGATCTTATGCCGCCCCGCGAAAGCGGGGCGTTTTCCTGTCTAAAATGCGTTGACGGACTGCAGGAACCCGTACAGGCATAAAAGGAAAAACGACAGAAAGCCCAGGTTATAGCAGAGAGAATCCGGGTCCGCCTCCGACGTGGGCGGCACTGGCTCCCGCGGACAGCGAAGGGACTGCACGATGGCGACGGCTCCGACGAAGATCAGCAGCAGCACGGCCGCCCCGGCCGCCATTGCGCCGCCGTCGCTCTCCAGCAGCTTCGGCATGACCATGGAGCCGACGAAGTTCAGCGCACCGTGGAGGATGAAGGTGTACTTGATCGTCCCCGTGCGCACGGCGATATGGCCCAGAAGCAGGCCCGCCAGAATGGCGTAAAACATCTGCTGGAAGTTCATGTGCATCAGGCCGAAGGCCACGGACGTGAACAGAACGGCGTTCTTTTCGCCCAAGGCCAGGGTCTTTTTGAGCAGGATGCCGCGGAAGGCGACCTCCTCCGCCAGGGGCGAGACCACGCAGACGATGAGGAAGGTCAGAATCGGCCCTGACGCGCCCACCAGGTCGCCCACCAGGTCCTCGGTCTGACCCATAAAACGACTGACGGGTGCGCCCAGCAGGCTGCCCACATAGGCCAGGCCCAGGCAGAACAGCAGCCACTTGAACATCTGAGAAAGGCCCGGGCGCTCAGGCTCGTCCACCGTGGTATCGGGCAGGCGGCGCGTCACGATATACATGGCCGGGATGCCAAAGCACCACATCCGCACGGCGATGATCAGCATGACCACCCAGACCTCGTCCAGCATCTGGAGGCGCCGGGCGAGCAGCTGCAGCCCCAGGCCGCCCAGCTCGTTGGCCGCGGCCAGGGTGAACAATCCCCAGCCCAGGCGGCGGCCCGGACGCTTGTCCGTCACCGGCTACGCCTCGCGGCAGAAGGTGATCAGCAGCGACACCCACCAGTAGCTCCAGTAGGTCACCGTGACGACCTCCCATCCTTCCTTTGCCATGTCGTTCATCACTTTTTCGGCGTTGCGCTCGGACGTTTTGACCACTTTATACTCTTTCATCTTTATCCCTCCATCAAATCGTGAAAACGGGGCCGCGCTGCGGCCCCGTTTAAGAATACTGATTTACATCATCTGGCGCTTGCGCGTCAGGTTCATGGTGCCGTCCTGCATGCTGCCCAGACTCTCCAGCGCCTTGCCGGTGCCGTAGGCCACGCAGAAGACGGCGTCGTCGGCCACGCGGGTGGCGATGCCGGTCTTGGCCTCGATCAGCTTGTCGAAGCCGTAGACGAGGCTGCCGCCGCCGGTCATGACGATGCCGTTGGTGGCCACGTCGCCGACCAGCTCGGGAGCGGTGCGCTCCAGCACGGAGTGGACGACCTCGAGGATCTTGACCGTGACCTCCTCAAAGGCCTCGATCATCTCGGAGGACGTGACGGTGAACGTGCGGGGCAGGCCGGTCATCAGGCAGCGGCCCTTGACCTCCATGCTGGTCTCCTCGGGGCGCGGGTAGACGCAGCCGACGGTCATTTTGATCTCCTCGGCCGTGCGCTCGCCGATCAGCACGTTGTGCTTGCGGCGGACGTACTTGATGATGGCCTCGTCGAAGTTGTCGCCGGCCACCTTGATGGAGGAGGACTCGACGATGCCGCCCAGGGAGATGACGGCGATATCGGTGGTACCGCCGCCGATATCGACGATCATGTTGCCGTTGGGCTTGGCGATATCGATGCCCGCGCCGATGGCGGCGGCCACGGGCTCTTCGATGAGGAAGACGTGCTTCGCGCCGGCCTGGATGCCGGCGTCGATGACGGCGCGCTCCTCGACTTCGGTGATGACGCTGGGAATGCAGATGACCACGTTGGGCTTCAGCAGACGGAAGCCCAGGACCTTCTTGATGAACTCCTTGATCATCTTCTCGGTCATGTCGTAGTCGGAAATGACGCCCTCGCGCAGGGGGCGGATGGCGACGATGTTGCCGGGCGTCCTGCCCAGCATGCTCTGGGCGTCGGCGCCCACGGCGAGGATCTTGCCGGACATCTTGTCGATGGCGACGACGGAGGGCTCACACAGGGCGATGCCCTTGCCCTTTACGAAAACCTGGATCGTGGCGGTGCCAAGATCGATCCCTATATCTCTAGAAGACATAAACAACCTCCGCAAAAACATAAAGTCACTTCTCCTATTATACTCGAATCGTTTTATGATTTCAACTGTTCCCGATGACTTGTTGAACGTCTTTTCCGCTTTTTGCGAAGGTCAGCACGGTGACCTTTGATGCTCCGGCCATTTTGAGCACCCTTGCGCACTCCCCGGCGGTGGCGCCGGTGGTGAAGATATCGTCTGTCATTAAGACGCGTTTTCCGGCGATTTGTTCCGGACTGCAGGCAAGATCGACGGCGCCGAGGATGTTGGCGCGGCGTTCGGCGGGCTTAAGGCCGTACATGGCCGTCGTCTCCCGGTTCTTGGCAAGCGTCGTCAGATAAGGCTTTCCCAGCCGAGACGCCACGGCCTGCCCCAGCAAAAGGGCGTGGTCGTAGCCGCGTCTGCGGCGGTTGCTTCTGTTCGTGGGGACGGCGGTGACGAGATCGCAGTCGAACAGCTCCGGATGCGCCAGGGCGACGGACGCCATGTGCTGGGCGTAAAAGGCGGCGTAGAGCTTCCGGCCGCGGAACTTGTAGCGGTGGATCGACTCGCGCACGCTGCCCGTGTAGGGGTAACAGGCGAAGCCGCCATCCATGAACTCGCCCTTGAGGGCGTAGCCCTGCTTCTCCTGTTCGATCCAGCTCCGGCAGCTCTCACAGAGGTCCGTCTCCCCTTCCCGCAGTATGCAGTGGCAGAGGACGCATTTGGGCGGGTACAGAAGCCGCAGCAATCGCTCACGCATGGCCCACCGCTCCCGTGATGCGCAGGCGCAGGGCGCTGAACCGGCGGTTCTTGCGGTTGTTCTCCACCATCTGGCGCACCATCTCGTCCCGGCCCACCACGACCAGGAGCTTCTTGGCGCGGGTCACGGCCGTGTAGAGCATGCTGCGGGTGAGCAGGCGCGAGGGCGCGGCGAACAGCGGCAGGATCACGGCGGGGTACTCGCTGCCCTGGGACTTGTGGACCGTGATGGCGTAGGCGTGCTCCAGCTGGTTGAGCTCGTCGAAGGTATAGTCGGCCTCCCGGTCGTCGTAGCGCACCACGAGGACCCGGGCGGCGGGGTCGATGTATTCGATGATTCCCGTATCGCCGTTGAAGACGCCGGTGCCCACCTCGGCGCTCTCGGCGCGGCGCCACATCATGTCGTAGTTGTTTTTGATCTGCATGACGCGGTCGCCGGTACGGAAGGTGACGCTGCCCAGCTTCACCTCGGCCTTTTCAGGCGAGGGCGGGTTCAGATAGTGCTGCAGCATGACGTTGAGGCTCGTGGTGCCGCAGGCCAGCTGACGGGAGGGGCAGATCACCTGCACGTCCTCCGGCTGGATGCCGAACTTGAGGGGGATGCGCTCGGTGATCAGGGCGCGGACCGAGGAGGCCGTCGATTCCGCCGAACGGGCGGGAGCGAAGAAGAAATCGCCCTCGTTGTCGCGGATGGGCGGCATCTCGCCGCGGTTGATGCTGTGGGAATTGAGGACGATGCGGCTGCCCTGTGCCTGCCGGAAGATCTCGGTGAGACGCGTCTTGGGGATGTCGGGGCAGCCCATGAGCTCGGAGAAGAAGCTGCCCGGCCCCATGGGCGGCAGCTGGTCGGCGTCGCCGATGAGGACGAGGCGGGTGTGAGGCTTCATGGCGTCCAGGAGCGACGCGGCCAGCTGCAGGTCCAGCATGGACGCCTCGTCCACGATGATCACGTCGGCCTTCAGCGGGTTCTGGCGGTCGCGGCGGAACCCGGTGCTGCCCCGGTCGGGGTCGAACATGGCCTCCAGCAGGCGGTGGAGCGTCTTCGCCTCCCGGCCCGTGATCTCGCCCATGCGCTTGGCGGCGCGGCCTGTGGGCGCGGCCAGCAGGTATTCGAGGCCGTTTGCCTCCAGCAGCTCCAGCAGACACAGCAGCGCCGTCGTCTTGCCGGTGCCGGGGCCGCCGGTGATCAGTGTCAGGCCGCTTTCAAAGCAGGTGCGCACGGCCTGCCGCTGGCCCTCGCCGTAGGTGATGTTCTGGCGGCGCTCGGTGCGCTCGATCAGCGCGTCGATGTTGGGGGGCGGCACGACCTTCATGGCGCACAGGCGCTTGACCTCGTCGCAGATGAAGGTCTCGCAGCGGTAGAGATAGTCGAGGTAACAGACGTCGTAGTCCTTGACGACGTCCGGGATGATCTTTTTCTTTTCGATGAGGCTCTCGAGGCAGTCGAAGAGGTCCTCCTCGGGCGTCTCGCAGAGCTCGGCGGTGGCCTCCAGCAGCTTGTCCTGAGGGATGAAGGCGTGGCCATTTTCGGCGTTGAAGCTCAGTTCGAACAGAAGCCCGGCCTCCAGCCGCTCAGGGCTGTCCTTGGTGAAGCCCAATGCCAGGGCGCTGCGGTCCACGAGGCGGAAATCGACGTCGTAGCCCTTCTCGCACAGGATGTAGGGGTTGCGCTGCAGCGCCTCCAGCGCAGCGTTGCCGTAGGTCTTGAACAGTCCTGCCGACAGGTACGCGGGCAGGTCGAGGCGGCTGAGGTAGTCCATGATCATGCGCATGGTGTTCTGGCGCAGGAAGCTCTCGCCGATCTCGATGGCCTTGCTGATGGAGATGCCCCGGATGGCCGTCAGGCGCTGGGGGTCGCTGCCCAGGACCTCGAAGGTCTCCGTCCCGAAGGCCGTGACGATGGCCCGGGCCGTCTTGGCCCCGATGCCCTTGATGGTGCCGGAGGACAGATATTCGTAAATGCCCGACACGGTGTCGGGCATTTTGCGGTCGTAGCTGCGCACGGAGAACTGGGGGCCGTGCTTCGGATGGCTGACGAACTCGCCGTCGGCCGCGATCCACTCCCCCGCGCCCAGAAAGGGCATGGTGCCCACGACGATCATCTCGTCGCCGTCGCTGAGCAGCGCCCGGGCGACGACGTAGCCGCTCTCGTCGCTTCTGTATATGATCTGATCGATGCGCCCCTCGATGTGGGCCAGCTCTCTGTCCATGATCCATCACCGTCGATTCTTTTCCCGGCGCAGCGCGATGTGCCGGAGCAAAGCGGCCTGCGCGGCGAGATACGACGCCGCGGCCGCGAAAAACAGCAGCATGAGCTTCATTGCGGTCCCTCCCCGCTATCCTATGCGGGCGCGGACCGCCATACACAATTATTTTATCAAAAGATCACTCACACCGCAAGTGGCGGGCATGAGAAAAGCGGCCCGGTTTCCCGGGCCGCCGTGCGGACTGATCGGTTTAGTAGTTCTTCGGGACCAGCTGGAAATGGGCCTGAGGATGGTTGCAGACGGGACATACCTCGGGGGCCGCAGCGCCGACGTGGATGTGGCCGCAGTTGCGGCACTGCCACACCTGCTCGCCCTCGCGGGCGAAGACGATGCCCTTCTCGATGTTCTCGGCCAGCTTGCGATAGCGCTCCTCGTGCTCCTTCTCGATGGCGGCGACGCCCTCGAACAGCTTGGCGATATCGTCGAAACCCTCCTCGCGGGCGGTCTTGGCGAAGCCGGCGTACATGGACGTCCACTCCTCGTTCTCACCGGCGGCGGCGTCAAGCAGGTTGACCAGCGTGCCGGGGACCTTGCCGCCGTGCAGCAGCTTGAACCACAGTTTGGCGTGCTCCTTCTCGTTGTCGGCCGTCTCGGTGAAGATGGCGGCGATCTGCTCAAAGCCGTCCTTCTTGGCCTGGCTGGCATAATAGGTGTACTTGTTTCTGGCCTGGGACTCGCCGGCGAAGGCGGTCATCAGGTTCTGCTCGGTCTTGGTGCCTTTCAGTTCCATGGGTGTTTTCCTCCTAAACTATTTTTTCGAAGTCTGCCGCGCCGTGCTTGCAGATGGGGCAGACAAAATCGTCGGGCAGCGTTTCGCCCTCGTAGACGTAGCCGCAGATGGAGCAGCGCCAGCCGCCGGCGGGCTTCTTCTCGGGTCTGGGCTTGACGTTGGCGTGGTAATAGGCATAGGTCATAGGCGCTTCCTTGCTGAGCTTCCTGCCGTCCGTGACGTCGGCCAGGAACAGCGTATGGCTGCCCAGATCGACGGTGGAGACGACCTTGCAGGAGATGAAGGAGGCCACGTGCTCGGGAACGTAGAAAATGCCGTTCTCCGCGCGCTCGAAGGTGAAGCCGGCGAGCTTGTCCTCCGTCCGGCCGCTGTGGAAGCCGAAGCGCTCGAAGATCGCGAAGGGCGCCGATTCCGACAGCATGGAGACGTTGAACGCGCCGGTGCGGGCGATCATGTCGTGGGTATAGTTGTCCTTGTTGACGGCGATGGTCACACGGTTGGGCGTGGTGGTCACCTGAATGGCCGTGTTGATGATACAGCCGTTGTCCTTCTCCCCTTCCCGGGCCGAGAGGACGAACAGGCCGTAGCTGAGATCGTACATTGCTGCTTTGTCCATGGGCGTCACTTCCTTTCGGATTTGTTGCTCTTATTAACGCACAGATTCAGGCGCTTGTCAAGCGCTATCGCGTTTTGAGGGACGACAGCGCGGCGGCGGTGATGATCAGCGCCGCGCCGAGGATCGCACCGGGATCGGGGTACTCCCCTAGGAAGAGCGCGGCGAAGACGATGCCGTAGACGGTCTCCATGCCCGATACAACGGCGGCGACGCCTGCGCGGACATAGCGCTGGGCGCGGACGAACAGCGAGAACGCGGCCGCCGTGCACACGACGCCGATGACGACGACGCCGAGGACGTCTGTCCGCGTCCATACGGCGCCGGTCTCCAGCACGAAGGGCGTCAGCACCAGCGCCGCCGTGCCCTGCTGATACATGCAGATCTTCACGGAGCTGTAACGGGCGGACAGCGAGCGGTTGATCAGCGCCAGCACGGCATAGGACGCTGCGGATGCGACGCCCCACAGCGCCCCTCTGGCGGCCTCCGAGCGGAAGGACAGGTCCGGCACGGTGATGACGACGCCGACGGCCATGACGGCGGCCAGCAGCAGCTGGCGCGGCTGGGGCTTCTCGCGGAAGACGACGGGCTCCAGCAGCACGGTGAACAGCGGGAAGGACGAGAACGTCACGGTGCCCACGGCCACGGAGGCCGTCTTGATGGACAGGAAGAAGGCCGTCCAGTGAAAGGCCAGCACGGCCCCGCCGCAGAGGGCCAGGACATAATCGCGGCGGGAATCGAGCTTCAGCGGCTCCCGGAGCAGCTTCAGAAGCAGCAGCAGAAGCAGAGACGAGCACAGCGAACGACCCCAGGCGATATCGTGGGCCGGGACGCCGACGAAGCGCCCGATGACGCCGGACAGCCCGAAAAGCAGCACGGCGACATGGAGCGACGCCAGCGCGAGGCGATTTTCCTTCTGTTTCATAAGACGCTCCCGCCCATCTTCTGATAGATCAGCGCCGCCGCGATCAGCTGCAGCAGCAGGATCAGCGGCGCGCCCCAGGTGAAGCTGTTGTGCTTCGTCTTGTGGTGCAGCAGGTTCATGCCGAGGATCAGCCCCATGGAGCCGCCGGCGGCGGCCAGCAGGAACAGCGTCCGCTCACGCACGCGCCAGCGATGCTCCCGCGCCCGCTTCTTGTCAATGGCGCAGAGGGCGAAGGTGACGATGTTGATGATGACGAGCCAAAGGATCAGATACTGCATTCGATGCGCACCTCCCGTAAGCCGTTCATGCGCGCCAGCCGGGAAAGCGTCCCCTCCAGCGCGCGGCGGAAGCCGCCTGACGCGCGGAAGCCTTCCTCCGGCCAGAAGCTTTTGAGGAGCAGCGCGCCGCCGGCGCGGTCCGCCGCGGACTCGGCGCGGCCGACGAATCGCTCGCCGTACAGCACTGGGACGACGTAATAGCCGTATTTTCGGTCCTTCGCGGGCGTGTAGATCTCCCATTTGTAGTCGAAGCCGAAGAGCTCCCGGATCAGACGGCGGTCCCACAGCAGATTGTCCAGCGGGGCCAGCAGCTCGCACCGCGTGCCGGGGCGGGCCGTCCGGGCCTGCTCCAGCAGCGTCTTGTGGCGCTCTGCCAGATAATATGTCTTCCCCTCGACCTCCACAGGCAGAAGCGCGCCGCGCTCCGTCAGACGGGCGAAGGCGCCGTGACGCTTCGATGCGTCGAGATCGATGATGGAAAGAAACGCGTCGCTGCCCCGGTCGGGCAGCAGCCCGACAGCGCCGACGCGGCGGAGGATCGCCCAATCGTGATACTGCTCCTCGGTGATGTTGGGATCGGGGGCGGTCAGATGCTCCGCCAGCCCGACGGTCTCCGGCAGCGAGTAAGCCCGCTGGTTCCCGGTCTTGTGGTGGATGACGAGCTTCCCCTCGTGGAACAGACGCTCCGCGGCGGCGTTGGCCAGGGACGCGCGGCGGCCCCAGCTCCAGGTCAGCCGTGCGCCGTCGTCCAGATCGGCGGACGTGACGTATTCCTTTTCGGAGGCCAGCGCAAGGACCGCGGGCCTGAGCGCCTGCAGCGCCTCCCTGCCCCGGGGATGCTCCTCAAACATCCGTCTGGTGCGGGAGAAGTATGGCAGGTCCTCCGCAGGAAAGACGCACATGCACTTGTCGTAATAATCGCAGAGACGGCGGTCCTCGTACAGCAGCTGCCGGAGCCAGTCGGGGCGGTAGCCCTCGATCCGGGCGAGCAGCGTCAGATCGGCGCTGCGGCCGAAGACGTTGATGGGGTCGAACTGGACGCTGCCCAGATCGCGGACGCGCTCCAGCGCGGCCGCCTTGCCGCCCCGGCTCCGCGGGCCCATGAGGCCCTGCCGCAGCAGCAGGAAGCGCGCGGCTTCGGTTTTTGTCAGGGTGATCATAAAAAATCCCTCATACGAAAACGGACGCAGAGAACTGCGTCCACAGATTGTCAAGCAAAAAGGCGGTCGTTTGTCGGTCCCGATTCTTGCGCGAGGTATCGAATCGGTGTTTTCGGCGGACATGCGCCGCCGAAAACACACTTCCGGTCTGCAAACGTGCGAGCGTCAGCGAGTGCGCTGCAGCAGACCGGCCCGAGCGGATAAATCTTTGATTTACCCGCGGGCTCTTCATGGCGCAAATCCCGATTTGCGCCAGACTCTGGACGCAGAGAACTGCGTCCATTTTGGGTTTGTTATAAGGCGGAAAACGTGTTGGCCAGTCGGGCGTAATCCTCGATGTCCAGGGTCTCGCCGCGGCAGGCGGGATTAACGCCGCTCTGCTCGATCAGCGCACGCAGGCGGTCCTTCCCCAGCTCGCCGAAGCCGGAGGACAGGCAGTTGAGCAGCGTCTTGCGCCGCTGGGCGAAGGCGGCCTTGATGATGCGGAAGAACATCCGCTCGTCGGCCACTTCAACAGGCGGCGTGTCGTAAACGTCCATGCGCACCACGGCGGAGTCCACCTTGGGCGAAGGGATGAAGCTCTCCTTCCCCACCTCCAGCACCAGCTCCGGGCAGGTGTGGTAGGCGATGTAGGGCGTGAAGGCGCCGTAGTCGGACGTGCCGGCACGGGCGCACATGCGCAGGGCGACCTCGCGCTGGACCATGACGGTGATGGAGCTGAAGCACTTGCTGTCGATCAGCGCGGCCACGGCGGGGGTGGTGATATAGTAAGGCAGATTGGCACAGGCGATGACGCGTTTGGCATCGGGGAACTGCTCCGCGATCAGCGCGGGGATATCGATCTTGAGTATGTCGCCCTGAACGAGCGTGAAATTGTCGAAGTCGGCCAGTGTGTCCTTCAGAACGGCAGGCAGGCGCTTGTCAAGCTCCACGGCCACGACCTTCTGGGCGCGGGCGCAGAGCTCCACGGTCAGCGTGCCGATGCCGGGGCCGACCTCCAGAACGCAGGTCTCCTCGTCGATCCCGGCCAGCTCCGCGATGTCATAGGGAACGGAGCTGTCGCAGAGGAAGTTCTGCCCCAGCCCCTTGGAAAAGGAAAAACCGTGCTTTTGTAACAGGGCCCGAATGACCCGGATATCGCAAAGATCCATTTAATGCTCCAGTTGATTCTTGAACTTGTTTTTGATCTGGTGACGGTAGTAGATGTACACGAACAGCGCCGAGAAGCCCCAGCCGACAGGATAGCCGAAGTAGACGAACCGGACGTTGTGCTCGATGCTCATGGTGATGGCCAGGAAGATCTGGCGGCAGACGACCATGCCGAAGATGCTCAGCAGCATGACGTTGCGGCTGCGGCCGAAGCCGCGGGTGGCGCCGGAGAAGATGGCGTTCAGCGCCTGGAAGATGTACAGCGGCATCATCACGCGGATCATGCCCACGCCGAAGCCGGCGGCCGCGGCGTCCTTCGTAAAGATGTTGACGAAGAAGGGCGCGAAAGAAAAGATTACCGTGCCCATGCAGGCGATCATGATGAAGTTGAGGATCAGCGTCTGCCGGATGCCCTTGAAGGCGCGGTCGAGGCGCTGGGCGCCGTAGTTCTGGCTGACGAAGGTGGTGATGGACAGGCCCATGGACTGAGATATCAGGCCCGTGAACTTGTCGATCTTCTTGGCGGCGCCGATGCCGGCCATGGCCGCGGAGCCAAAGGAGTTGATGTAGCGCTGGACAAACAGGTTGGAGGTGGAGATCAGGCTGGACTGGATCGCCGTGGGCAGGCCCAGGTCGATGACCTCCTTCAGCAGCTCGCGGTCGATCTTCAGGTGGGACAGCGTGACCTTGTAGACGTCATCGGTGTGCAGCAGGCGGTAGTAGACCATGCAAACGGAGCTGAACTGGGAGATGATCGTGGCGAAGGCGACGCCCATGACGCCCATCCGGAACAGGACAACGAACAGAAGATCCAGCACGATGTTGACACAGCTGGAGATGACGAGGATGTAGAAGGGCGTTCTCGAATCGCCCACGGCGCGCAGGACGCCGGCGCCCACGTTGTAGAGCGAGGTGAACAGGATGCCCGCCAGATAGATGCGCAGGTACTCGGCCGCCTGATCGTAGACGTCCTGCGGGCAGCCCACGACGTTCAGCAGGAAGGGCGTGAAGATGATGCCCAGCACGGCCATGGCGAGGCCCAGGGAGATGGCGAAGGTCAGCGCCGTGTGGATGGAGTCGTGGACCTTCTGATAATCCTTCGCGCCGAAGTACCGGGCGAACAGGATGCCGCAGCCGGTGGACATGCCGGTGAAGAAGCCGTTCAGCAGCTGCGCGATGTCGGAGCTGGAGCTGACGGCGGCCAGCGCCGTGGTGCCCACGTAGTTGCCCACCACGATTGCGTCGACGCTGTTGTAGAGGTTCTGGAAGATCTGCCCCAGCATGATGGGCAGGGCAAATAGGACGATCTGCCGGATGATGTTGCCTTCCGTCAGATCGGTGCTGCTTTTTCTCAAGGCGACTATCCCCTTACATTCTCTAAAATATCACGTTTAACAGTATAAACCCCTTTGCCCCGTTTTGCAAGACAGAAAAAGGGCCGGAACGACGGGCGTTCCGGCCGCCTGAGCCTGTCGAAAAACAGGTTTTTCGGCAAGGAAAGGCCCGCGGGCAGAGGGACATCTGCCCGCTCGGGCCGGTCTGCCGCAGCGCAAGGGGCTGCGCCCCTCACGTTTGCAGACTGGAAGGAGTGGTTTCGTCGGCGCATGTCCGCCGAAAACACGGATCGATTACCGCCCGCTGCGCGGGCGTGACGCCGCGATCGCAAAACGGACCCTCCTCAACAAACCGTGCGGCCGGAACGACGGGCGTTCCGGCCGCTTGAAGATTTAGGGATTACAGCGCGGAGATGTCGAAGCCGCGGCGCACGACGGCGGCGCAGCGGGCGCACAGGCCGGGCAGCTCGGGATCGCTGCCCACGTCGCCGGTGTAGGCCCAGCAGCGTTCGCACTTCTCGCCCTCGGCCTTGACGACCTTGACGCCGAACTCGCCCTCAGCAAAGGTGACGTCGGAGACGATGAACAGCGTCTTGAGCAGCTCCTTCTGCGGCTCATAGACGGCCTTCTGCTCCGCGGGCAGCGTCAGCTGGACGCAGGCCTCCAGCGGCTTGCCGATGAGCTTGGCGCCTCTGGCCTCCTCCAGGGCGAGGTTGACCTGATCGCGCAGGGCGACCAGCTCGTCCCAGCGGGCCATGGCCGCGTCGTCAAGTGCGTACGCGGTGAAGGGCTTCGCCATGGCGTTGAAGGCGATGTTCTCTTCCTCGTCGGTGTCCTTGTGGGCCATGGCGTGCCAGATCTCGTCGGCGGTGAAGCTGAGAATCGGGGCCAGCAGGCGGACCATGGCGTCGAGGATCATATACATGGCGGACTGGGCGCTGCGGCGCAGGACGCCGGTGCGGTCCTCACAGTACAGACGGTCCTTGATGACGTCGAGGTAGAAGTTGGACATATCGACCACACAGAAGTTGCGGATGGCCTGATAGACGATGTGGAACTCGAAGTCCTCGTAGCCCTTGATCGACTTCTCGATCAGCGCATTGAGGCGGGTGACGGCCCAGCGGTCAAGCTCGGTCATCTCCTCGGGGCTGACCATATCCTTGGGATCGAAGCCGTCCAGGTTACCGAGGATGTAGCGGGCGGTGTTGCGGATCTTGCGGTACGCCTCAGAGAGCTGCTTGAAGATCTCCTTGGAGGCGCGGACGTCGGCGTGATAGTCGGAGGAGGCGACCCACAGACGGACGATGTCGGCGCCGTATTCCTTGACCATGTCGTTGGGGTCCACGGAGTTGCCCAGGGACTTGTGCATGGCCTTGCCCTCGCCGTCCACGACCCAGCCGTGGGTCAGAACGGTCTTATAGGGCGCGCCCTGCCCCTTGGCGCCCACGGCGGTCAGCAGTGAGGACTGGAACCAGCCGCGGTACTGATCGGCGCCCTCGAGATAGATGTCGGCGGGCCACTCGATCTTGTCCTCCATGACGGCGAAGTGGGACGAGCCGGAGTCGAACCAGCCGTCCAGCGTGTCGGTCTCGCGGGTGAAATGGACGCCGCCGCAGTGCGGGCACTTGAAGCCCTTGGGCAGCAGGTCCTCCACATCCTTCTCGTACCAGGCGTTGGAGCCCTCGGTACCGAAGACCTCGGAGACCTTCTCGATGGTCTCGTCGGTGCAGACGGGCTTGCCGCAGTCCTTGCAGTAGAAGACGGGGATGGGCAGGCCCCAGTGACGCTGACGGGAGATGCACCAGTCGGCGCGCTCGCGGATCATGCCGGCGATGCGCTCGCCGCCCCAGGCGGGCAGCCAGGTGACGTCCCTGCAGGCGGCGACGGCCTCTTCCTTGAAGGCGTCGACGGAGCAGAACCACTGCGGGGTGGCGCGGAAGATGATGGGGTTCTTGCAGCGCCAGCAGTGAGGATAGCTGTGGACGATGTCCTCGGCGGCGAACAGCGCGCCGCTCTGGCGCATGTCCTCGAGGATGACGGGGTTCGATTCATCGGTGGTCATACCGGCATACTTGCCCGCGTAATCGGTGTGGCGGCCGCGGTCGTCCACGGGCACGACCATTTCCATGCCGTAGCGGCGGCAGGTCTGGTAGTCGTCCGCGCCGAAGCCGGGCGCCGTGTGGACGCAGCCCGTGCCGGAGTCCATGGTGACGTAGTCGGCCAGCAGCAGACGGGAGGTCTTGGGCAGGAAGGGATGGGTGGCCAGCATATTCTCGAAGAAGTTGCCGGGATGGCGCTCGACGATCTCGTAATCGGTGACGCCGCCCTTGGCCATGACGGTATCGACCAGCGCCTCGGCCAGGATGTACATCTCGCCGGAGCCGGTCTTGACGATAGCGTAGCTCTCACTGGGATGCAGGACGATGGCCAGGTTGCCGGGCAGCGTCCAGATCGTGGTGGTCCAGATGAGGAAATAGAGCTTGCTGTGGTCCAGATGGCCCAGCTTGCCCAGATCGTCGTTCATCTGGAACTTGACGAAGACCGTGGTGACGGGGTCGTCCTGATATTCGATCTCGGCCTCGGCCAGGGCGGTCTCATCGTGGGGGCACCAGTACACGGGCTTGAGGCCCTTGTAGATGTAGCCCTTCTTGTACATCTCGCCGAAGACCTTGACCTCGCGGGCCTCAAAGGACGGGTCCATGGTCAGGTAGGGATGCTCCCAGTCGCCCAGCACGCCCAGACGGACGAACTGATCCATCTGGATGTTGACGTACTTCTGCGCGAACTCCTTGCAGGCGTTGCGGAACTCGGGGATCGTCATCTTCTTGCGGTCGAGCTTATTCATCTTGATGATGGCGCTCTCGATGGGCATGCCGTGGTTGTCCCAGCCGGGGATATAGGGGGAATGGAAGCCGGCCATGCTGTTGTAGCGGTTGATGAAATCCTTGAGGATCTTGTTCATGGCCGTGCCCATGTGGATGTTGCCGTTGGAGAACGGGGGTCCGTCGTGCAGGACCTTAAGGGGCCTGCCCTCGGTCAGCTTCTGCAGCTTTTCATAGGTCTTGTGCTCCTGCCAGATCTTCAGGAAGTTGGGCTCCCGCTGGGCCAGAGAGGCTCTCATGGGGAAGTCCGTCTGCGGCAGGTTGATCGTCTTGTTGTAATCCTTGCCCATTGCGTTTATATATCTCCTATCGCTCTGTTTCTTTTCTCTTTACTGGTCTTCCCCGCTCTTCGGGTCCTTGCCGAAGAAGGCGGAGAAATCGACGGTCGCCTGATCGTCGTAGGCGGACTCGTCGTCGGTCCTGGCCTGCTTTTCGGGCATCAGCTCGATGTTGATGGTGTCGGAAATGGCCTTGGCCACCCGGCGGTCGTCCTCGTCCCACTCGCTCTCGGCGGAGACGGGGGCGGCCTCGGCGGCGGGCTCGAAGGTGCCGGTGTCCTCGACCCCGGCCCTGATCTCCGCGGCGGACATCTCCATCAGCTCGTCAAGGCTGCCGATGTAGCGGTTGAGAAGCGCCCGCAGACCGTCGGCGTAGCGGTTCGCCTCCTGCCGGGCCAGCGCCAGGCGCTGCTCCTCGGCGTCCACCTGATCGCGGATGTCGTTGACGCGGTCCTCCGCCTGGGAGCGGGCGTTCTTCAGGATCAGATCGGCCTCGGCTCTCGCCTTGTCGATCGTCTCCTGTGCCGTCTGCTGCGCCGCGTAGAAGGTCTTGCGCATCTGCTCGTCCACCGAACGGTATTCGTCGATCTTGTCCACCAGCACGCGCATCTTGCCCTTCAGCGTGGCGTTTTCCTTGTAGAGCGCGGCATAGTCGCTGTAGACCGTGTCGAGGAAGTCCTCAACCTGCTCCTTGTCATAGCCCTTGACCGACCGGACGAACTTGACTTCCTGTATCTCCTGCGGTGTCAGCATGTGGTTTACCCCTCCCATAATACGATTCAGCGCAAAAGACGGCAGAGGGAACCTCCTGTGCCGTCTTTTGGCAAAGTTTCTTTGTTAAATGATGCTCATCAGCACGTCGATGGCGATCCACGCCAGCAGGAACGAAATGTCCAGGGGGAAATTGTTCAGCCCCGGGATCCTGCTGAGCAGCTTGCGGAACGGCATGACGATCGGCTCCGTCACCTGATACAGCAGCTCCTGCAGCTGCGAGCCGCGCAGCTGAGGGATCCAGGACATGACGGCCCGGACCAGCATGGCGAGCTGCAGGATGTTGAGCACGGAAAGGCAGAGCCGACGCACGATGGTGTAAAGGATCATGCGGAACTCCCGTTAGATATACAGGCCGTTGTTCTCCAGCTCGTCGATGAGGTCGCCCAGGATGTCGACGTTGTAGGGGGTGATCATATAGGTGCTGTTGGCGACCCGCTTGATCTTGCCCTCCTGGGCATAGGTGACGCCGCTGAGGAAGTCGATCAGACGCTTGGCGACGTCTTTATTGGTCTGCTCCAGGTTCATCACGACCGTGCGGCGCTCGCGCAGATGGTCGGCGATCTCGGGGGCGTTCTCATACTTGTCGGGCTTGACCAGCACGACGGAGAGCTGTGTGGTGGCGTTGATGTTGACGACCTTGTTGTTGGTGCCGCGCTTGACCTCGGCGGCCGGCTGCTTCTCCTCTTCCTCGCGGCGGGAGATGCGGGGGGTGGTGAACTCCTCCAGCTCGGTCTCGTCATCCTCGGCACTGGCCCACTTTTTCAGATCATCGAAAAAACTCATGATTGGTTCCTCCCGTTTTGGATCATTTTCCTGAACGGCCGCCCGCTTGATGCGGACAACCCCATAAAAACCGATATTACATTCAGTTATCTATATTATCTTATTTTTTTGTCCGCCTGTCAAGGAACAAGGGCCGCTGCAGGCGACTTTTTTTCACATTTTTTGCTCAGCTGACTGTCGTGATGCGGCTGAGGTTCTTGCCGCGGACGATGATCTTGTCGTAGAGGTACAGGCCCTTGGCGGAGCTGTCGGCCGGCGGGACGATATAATAGCCGTCGCCCTGATAGCTCCACTGGATGGGCTTGAAGCGAACGGAGGCGCCGCTGAGGCAGTAGACGCCCCACCGGCCGTCGTTCATGCGCAGCGCCTCCTTGGGCACGCGGATGCCGGTGTAGGTGCGCTTGACGATGTCGGCGGTGTCGGTGAGAGCGCTGAGGAAGCTGTCGTTGATATAGCCGCAGGAGAGGACCACGACAGCCTGTTCCTCCTCATAGCTGACGCTGCGCACGCGGGCGGTGACGCGCTCGACGATCATGTTGGGGAAATAGAGCTGGACCGTGCCGCGCTTTTCCAGCGCGGCGGCCTCCACGGGATCCGTGCAGAAGGCGAAATACCAGTCGAAGGAATCGACGATGTAGCCCACCACGCCGTCCTTCGGCGCGGGCTCCTCGGCCTCCAGCAGCTCCTCCAGCCGCGCGCACGTCAGATCGTTCAGCTCGTCCGGCGCGCACAGGGAGGGCGAGCCGTCGCCCGCACGGAGGAAATAGCCCGAGGCGCCGCTGAAGATCCCGGCGCCTGCAGACGCGCCGGCCTGCGCCTCGGCAAGGGAGGCGCGCATCTCCTCGATGGACGACTGCAGACCCTCCAGCTCCTCGCGGGGGTACTCACGGGCCACCACGTCCTGGGTCAGGCCGGAGTACAGCGGATCGGCCTCCCATACGCGGCCCTGATCGAGCCTGGCCGACAGTGCGGTCATCCCGGCGTAGATCGACAGGTCGAGGGTCAGGCCGCCGTCGTCGCCGGTGATGGTCTGATAGGCGAGCTCGGCGTTCCGCACGTCGCGCTCGAGGCTGCGGGCGGTGCGGTAGCTCTCGGCGGCATCGGCTGTGGGGAAGCTGGCCGCCACCTGCTGACCGGAGGCGACCTTCTCGCCGTTCTCCACCAAATATTCGACGTAATCGCCGCCCGCGGCGGTGACGGGCGCGGCGCTCCTGACGAAGACGCCGCGGCAGGTGACCTTGTCCTCCACCTCCACCACGACGGCGTCCACCGTCTTGATGGTCTCGGTGAGGTTGCTGGTCACCTGATAGCCGATATAGATCAGCAACAGCGCTACTGCAAGGATCGATAGGACCTTTCGCATAGTATTCCCCCTATGGCGGCGGACAGCCTTACGACTGCGCCGCCTCTTCTTTTCCCCGCTGCGGCAGTTCCATGGGCCGCGCGGGGACGATAGTGGAGATGGCATGCTTGTAGACCAGATACTGCCGCCCCTCCCCGCTGAGCAGGACGGTATAGCCGTCGTAGGAGACGACGGTGCCCCGCTGCTGAAAGCCGTTGACCATAAAGACGGTCAATGGCGCGCGGGTGCGGCGGGCTTCGTTGAGAAAGGCGTCCTGAAGGCCTGTCCTCGTTTCCATGGTGAGACTCCCCTTTTCTGTATTATGGATTGCCTCACCATTTTACGCCGTTCTGCTCCAGGATTTTTGTCGCTTTCAGGGCGACGGTCTCAAGCGTGTCTTCTTTCGTATAGGTGATCCAGTTGACCCGGGGGTCCCGGCGGAACCAGGTCAGCTGGCGCTTGGCGTAATTGCGCGTTTTCTGTTTGATGAGCGCGGCGCCCTCCTCCAGCGAGCTCCGGCCATCCAGATACCCGGCCAGCTCCTTGTAGCCGATGGCCTGGGCGGCGGTGTTGATCAGAAGGCCCCGCTCCCGCAGGGCACAGACCTCGTCCAGCAGGCCGCGCTCCAGCATCTCATCGACGCGGCGGTCGATGCGCTCGTACAGAACGGCGCGGTCCTCCGGGGCGATCCCGAGGATCACGGCGTCGTAGCGCGGCGGGCGGGACTGCGTCTCGCGGTTGTGGTCGGTGATCGTCCGGCCCGTGAGGCGGTAGACCTCCAGGGCGCGCAGGACGCGCTTGCGGTCGTTGACGTGGAGCCGCGCGGCGCTGGCAGGATCGACGGCGGAGAGCTGCCGGAGCATCTCTTCCCCGCCCTTTTCGTCCCATTCCGCTTCCAGCGCCCGGCGCAGAGCGCCGGTGGGGTCGTTCTCCATGAAGCCCGCGCCGTGGATCAGCGCGTCGATATACAGTCCTGTGCCGCCGCAGACGATGGGCTGACGGCCCCTGGCGGCGATCGCGTCGACGCAGGCGGCGGCCTCCCGCTCGTAGCGGGAGACGGAGTATGTCTCCGTGACGGAGGCGACGTTGAGCATGTGATGGGGCACGCCCCTGCGCTCGGCCATGTCGGGCTTGGCGGTACCGACGTTCAGCTCCCGGTAGATCTGCATGGAGTCGGCCGACACCACCTCGCCGCCGCATCTGAGCGCCAGCGCCACGGACAGCGACGTCTTGCCGGAGGCCGTGGGGCCGCAGACGACGATGAGCTTCATCTACAGCACCCGCTTGAACTGCTTTTCCATCTGGTAGCGCGTCATGGAGACGGCCACGGGACGGCCGTGGGGGCAGTTCTTGACGTCGGGCCTGGAGAGGACCTCCCGGGCGAGTGTCTCCAGCTCCTGCGGGGAGGAATAGCTGCCGCCCTTGACTGCGGCCTTGCAGGAAATGCTGGCCAGCAGGTCATGAAGGACCTCGGTCTCGGGCCTGCCGCCCTCCTGCAGCTTGCGGGCCATCTCCGTCAGGACGAAGGGGACGTCCTCCTGCTCCAGATACGTGGGCGCGGCGCGGACTGACAGCCCGGCCAAGCCGAAATCGGTCAGCTCGAAGCCGCTGCGCTCCAGCAGCGCGAGGTTGTCGAGGCACGCCTGCTTTTCCGGCGCAGTCAGCGGCACAGGCAGCGGCGACAGAAGCGTCTGCCTGTCCATGTCGCCCACAGTCTCGACGAGCTTATTGAACAGCAGCCGCTCGTGGGCGGCGTGCTTGTCGATCATCCACATGCAGTCGCCCTGCTGGGCGATGACGTAGGTATCGAAGACCTGCCCCAGCACCGTGACGTGCTCCGGGGTCTCGGCCGGTCTTTCCTCCTGTTTTTTCGTCTCCGCGGCCTTGGGCGCGGGAGCGTCGGGCAGCTTGGGCGGCACCAGCTCCAGCTTGTTGATGCGGAAGAGGCTGTCGTCCAGATCGTCGAAGGGATCGGGCTGCTTCTTATCGGCGCCGACGGGCGTCTTGTACGCGGCGGCGGCCGAGGGGCTCGCCAGCGGCTCCCGCTTCGCGCCGGCGGGCTCGGGCATGACCAGGTGGCCGTCCTCGGTACGCTCCACCACCAGCTGCTGCTGGAAGCCCGTCAGGTTGTCCTCCTGCGGGGCGGCGGGACGCTTCTGCTCCGGGCGGCGGAAGGACTGGAAGCCGTTCGCCGCCTCGTCCAGCGCCATGGTGATGGTGTTGTGGATGGCTGAGAAGACGTCCTTTTCCCGGGCGAACTTGACCTCCAGCTTGGCCGGGTGGACGTTGACGTCCACGGCGGAGTACGGCAGGTCGATGGTCAGGAAGCAGACGGGGTACCGTCCGGGCATGATGCGGCCCTTGTAGGCGGCGTCCACGGCGGCCGTGAGGATCTTGCCGCGGACCGGGCGGCCGTTGACGAGGAAATACTGCATGCTGCGGCTGCTGCGGGTGAGGCCAACGGGCGAAACGAAGCCGGAGATCTCGGTCTCCGGGAAGCTGCCCTTGACGGGCAGCAGCTCTCCCGCGGTCTCCTTGCCGCTGAGGGCGGCGATCACCTGCAGCAGATCCCCGCCGCCGGTGGTGAAGAAGCTCTCGCGTCCGTCCTTGGTCAGACGGAAGGAGATATCGGGATGGGCCAGCGCGGCGCTGACCACGGCACTTTCACAGTAAGACGATTCGGTGGCGTCCTTCTTGAGGAACTTCATGCGGGCGGGCGTATTGTAGAAGAGGTCGCGCACGACGATGCTCGTCCCCTTGGGGCAGCCGGTCTCCTCGGGCTGACCGAGGACGCCGCCCTCGCAGGTGATATGGACGCCGCTGACCTGATTTTCCGTTTTGGTGAACAGATCGACCTTCGCCACGGCGGAGATGGCGGCCAGCGCCTCGCCGCGGAAGCCCATGGTGGCGATCTTCGTCAGATCAGAGGGCTCCCGGAGCTTGCTGGTGGCATGGCGGAGGAAGGCCGTGGGCACGTCCTCCGGATCGATGCCGCAGCCGTCGTCGGTGATGCGGATGTAGGCCACGCCGCCGTTTCGGATATCGATCTCGATGCGGGAGGCCCCGGCGTCCACGGCGTTTTCGATCAGCTCCTTGACCACGGAGCCGGGACGCTCGACCACCTCGCCGGCGGCGATGAGATTTGCCATCTGGGGAGATAAGACGTTGATGATCCCCATATCAACACTCCTTTGCCTTTTTGGACAGCTCGTAGAGCTTCGTCATGGCCTCGATGGGCGTCAGCACATTGGGGTCCAGAGACTTGAGCTCCTCGATCAGCTCCTGCCCGGCCATGGCGCCCAGGCTGATCTGACCGTCGTCCTCGCGCACGGGCGCGGGGGCCTGACGGCCCGCGGTCCCGCCCTTTTCGATCTCGGAAAGGACCTTCCTGGCGCGGCGCACCACGCTGTCCGGCAGGCCGGCCAGACGGGCCACGTCGATGCCGTAGCTGTCGTTGACGCCGCCGCGGACGATCTTTTTGATGAAGACGATCTCCTCGCCGCGCTTTTTGACGACGACGGAGTAATTCTTGACGCCGTCCACGGTGCCCTCCATGTCGCACAGCTCGTGGTAGTGGGTGGCGAACAGCGTTTTCGCGCCCAGCAGCCGCTTCGACGCGGCGTGCTCCAGCACGGCTCGGGCGATGGCCATGCCGTCGAAGGTGGAGGTGCCGCGGCCGATCTCGTCCAGGATCAGCAGGCTGCGGGAGGTGGCGTTTTTGAGGATGTCGGCCACCTCGCTCATCTCCACCATGAAGGTGGAGCGGCCCATGGACAGGTCGTCGGAGGCGCCCACGCGGGTGAAGACCTTGTCGCAGATGCCGATGCGGGCGGAGGCGGCGGGCACGAAGCTGCCGCACTGGGCCATGATGGTGATCAGCGCCACCTGGCGCATGTAGGTAGATTTGCCGGCCATGTTGGGGCCGGTGATGATATAGGCGCGGTTCTCGCCGCAGTCGAGGTAGGCGTCGTTGGGGACGAAATAGCTGTCCTCCAGCATGCGCTCGACGACGGGATGGCGACCTTCCCTGATGTCGATGACGTCGGAGAGATCCATCTCCGGGCGGACGTAGCGGTTCTTCTCCGCTGTGAAGGCGAAGGCGCACAGCACGTCGAGCTCTGCCAGCGCCCGGGCCGTGCGCTGGATGCGCTCCACCTCGGCGGCGACCTTCTGGCGCACGTCGGTGAAGAGGCTGTATTCCAGCGCGGTGATGCGCTCCTTGGCCGAGAGGACCTCGCCCTCCAGCTCCTTGAGCTCCGGGGTGATGTAGCGCTCGTTGTTGACGAGGGTCTGCTTGCGGATATAGTCGTCGGGGACGCGCTCGGCATTGCCGCGGCTGACCTCGATGTAGTAACCGAATACTTTATTGTAGCTGACCTTGAGCTTCTGGATGCCCGTGCGCTCGCGCTCCCGGGTCTCGATCTCAGCCAGCCGTCCCGCGCCGCCGTCCAGCAGATCCCGAAGGCTGTCGACCTCCGCGCTGTAGCCCTGACGGATGATCCCGCCCTCGCGGACGGAGAAGGGCGGCTGCTCGACGATGGCGTCGTCGATGAGGTGATAGACATCCTCCAGCGGGTCCATGTCGCGCAGCAGCGCGGCCATCTTGCGGCAGGACAGCGACTCCAGCCGCTGGCGGATCTCGGGCAGCAGCGAGCAGACGGCGGCGAGGCTCCGCAGGTCGCGGCCTCCGGCGCTGCCGAAGACGACGCGGCCGACGATGCGTTCCATGTCGTAGCTCTTGCCCAGCAGCTCCCGCAGCTCGTCCTTGATGAGGAAGTTGTCCATCAGCTCCTGCACGGCCTCGTGCCGGGCGTTGATACGGCGCAGATCCACAAGCGGGCGCTCGATCCACTGGCGCATGAGGCGGGAGCCGGCGGCCGTTTTGGTGCTGTCCAGCACCCACAGCAGCGAGCCCTTCTTCTCCCCTGCCCGCATGGTGCTCGTCAGCTCCAGATTGCGGCGGGCCGTGACGTCAAGCTGCATGAACTGCTCGCCGCTGTAGACGCGCACGGGGCCCAAGTGATTGAGGTCGTTCTTCTGGGTCTCGTGCAGGTACGACAGCAGCCCGCCGGCGGCGCGGACCACCGGGCGGCTGAGCGCGGAGACGTCCATCTTTTCGCTCATCTGCCTGACGAGAAGCTCGCGGGCGTTATCGTGCAGGAAGCGCCACTCCCCGGCCTGCTCCACGTAGCAGCCCAGCTTGTCGCGCAGGTAATCGACGAACTTCCCGTTGGAATAGATGTGATCGCTGAGCAGCACCTCGCGGGGGGCGAACTTCGCCGTCTCGGTGAGGAGCGTGCGCAGGTCGTCGGGCGCGAGCTCCACGGCGGCCATTTCGCCCGTGGACATGTCGCAGAAGCAGGCGGCGCCCTCCTCGGTATCCATGTAAGCGGCGGCGATGTAGTTGTTTTTCGTCTCGTCCAGCATGGACGATTCGATGACGGTGCCGGGCGTCACGGTGCGGATGATCTCGCGCTTGACGAGGCCCTTGGCCGTAGCGGGGTCCTCCATCTGCTCGCAGATGGCGACCTTGTAGCCCTTCTGGATCAGGCGGGCGATGTAGCCCTCGGCGCTGTGGTAGGGCACGCCGCACATGGGCGCGCGCTCCTCCTGGCCGCAGTCGCGGCCCGTCAGCACCAGCTCCAGCTCCCGGGACGCCACCTTGGCGTCCTCGAAAAACATCTCGTAAAAATCGCCGAGGCGGTAAAACAGGATGGCGTCCTTGTTCTGCTCCTTGACCTCCAGATACTGCTTCATCATCGGCGTGAAATCGGCCATATCAGTTGCTCTCCCCGTCTGCGACGGACCCGAACAGGGCCCATGTCGAGCTTCTTTCGATGATCGCGTCCACGAACCGCCCCTCGAGGCCCTCGGCCCCGCGGAGGTAGACGAGCTTGAAGCCCTCGGTCCGCGACTGCTTCGTGTATTCGTTGTTGTAGCTCTTTTCGTTCTCCTCTTCGCCCACCAGCACCCGCACGCGGCGGCCTACGTATTCGTCGTTCTTCTCCTTGCTGATGCGGTTCTGGACCTCCAGCAGGCGGTCGAAGTTCTTCTGCTTGTCCTCGCGGCTCATGGGGTCTGGCATGTCCCAGGCCTTTGTGCCCCGGCGGGGCGAGAAGATGAAGGTGAACAGCGAGTCGAACCGCACCTTCTCCAGCAGGTCGACGGTCTCCTGAAACTCCTCGTTGGTCTCCCCGGGGAAGCCGACGATGATGTCGCTTGTCATGGTGATATCGGGCATGACGCTGCGGGCGTACTCCACGAGAGAGAGATACTTCTCGGCGGTGTAGCGGCGATTCATCTCCCGCAGGACCCGATCGGAGCCCGCCTGCACGGGCAGATGGATGGAGGCGCAGACCTTTTCGCACTTCGCCATGACGTCGAAGAGACGCGTGGACGCGTCCTTGGGGTGGCTTGTCATAAAGCGGACCCAGAACTCGCCGGGGACGTCGTTGATCATCTCAAGCAGCGTCGGGAAGTCGCAGGCGCCGTCGAGGTCGCTGCCGTAGGAATTGACGTTCTGGCCCAGCAGGGTGATGTCCTTGTACCCCTGGGCGACGAGGCTCCTGAACTCCTCCAGGATGACGTCGGGGGTGCGGCTGCGCTCGCGGCCGCGGACGTAGGGCACCACACAGTAGGAGCAGAAGTTGTTGCAGCCGTACATGATCGACAGCCAGGCCCGGTGACCCTGCTTGCGCACGGGCGTGACGCCCTCGAGGATCGCGCCCTTCTCGTCGCCCTCCAGATCGAAGACGCGCTTTTTGCGGCTGAGGCACTCGAACAGGATCTGCGGGAACCGGGGCAGTGCATGGGTGCCGAAGACGATGTCCACGTAAGGATAGCTGTTTTTGATCCGGTCGGCCACGTGCTGCTGCTGCGCCATGCAGCCGCACAGAACGGTGACGAGGGCGGGATTCTTCTTTTTGGCGTGGGACAGCTCGCCCACGTTGCCGTAGACGCGGTCCTCCGCGTGCTCGCGGATGGCGCAGGTGTTGATGATGACGATGTCGGCCTGGTCGATGTCCGTGCAGAAGCCGAAGCCCATTTCGGCCAGCATGCCGCGGATCAGCTCGGTATCGGCCTCGTTCTGCTGACAGCCGAAGGTCTGCGTATAGGCCATGGGCACGCGGCCCCGGCGCTCGTAAAGCGCCTTGACCTGCGCGCCGAACTCCCTCTGGCGCGCCATCTCCTCGGCGCTGACGACTCTTGATGTTCTATCCATTTCCGCCCTCCGGAAAAAATCTTCTTTAACTGAATTATTTTATCATAAAAGCGGCCGTTTCGCAACTATGCAAATTGCGCTTTCGCGGGCGGTCTGGTATAATGTGCAAAAAGGAGGGATGGTCATGGAGATCACGATCCGGCTCGCTGTACAGGCGGATTACGGGGCTGCGGAGCGGATGATGGAGCAGGTGCACGCGATGCACGTGCAGTGGCGGCCGGACGTCTACTGCCCGGTCTCCCCCGTTTTGTCCCCGGAGCAGTTCGGGGAGGACGTGCGTCTGGGCAGGACCGTCATCGCGGAGCTGGACGGCGCGGCGGCGGGGCTGATGAGCTTTTTTAAG
>SVKN01000012.1 GCA_015068445.1 Oscillospiraceae bacterium
GCCGACGTCGAACTGACGGACGAGGAGTTCCGCGCGTTGGAGGAGTCCCTGAGCCGCATCACGATCCACGGCCAGCACAGCGACCTGCACGCGGCCACCGAGTTCATCGACGAATGAGCGGATCGGTCAGACATTGGAAATCGGACATAACGGAAAGGAACGAACATGATGAACAAAACGAATAGAATTGTCAGTCTGCTGCTGATCGCGACGCTGGCCGTCGCCATGGGTCTGCAGAGCTTTGCGGCGCAGACGTTTTCCGACGTCAGGCCCGGCGACTGGTACGCGGCGGCAGTCGATCATATGACTGAGGCCGGGCTGATGAACGGCACGGGCAGCGGGCAGTTCTCCCCGGCCGGGACGCTGACCCGCGCCATGCTGGCGACGGTCTTTTACCGCATGGCGGGCAGTCCCGCCGTCACCGGGACGGATGCATTCACCGACACGGCCGCCGGGCTGTGGTACTCCGACGCCGTGCTGTGGGCCTCCCGCCAGAAGCTGGTGGAGGGCTACGGCAACGGTCTGTTCGGCACGAACGATCCAGTGACGCAGGAGCAGCTCATCACGATCCTGTGGCGTTACGCGGGGCAGCCCGCCGCCTCCGGCAGCGCTTCCGACGCGTCCGGCTGGGCCGCAAACGCCGTGTCCTGGGCCAGAGGCAGCGGCGTCGTCGACGAGACCGTCAGCTACGTCTTCGCGCCCCGGCAGAACGCCTCCCGCGCTCAGATCGCGGCCATCCTCAGCGGGTATCTCAAGGCGCAGACCGCCGCGACCGGCCCACGCGTCCTGATCGCCTACTTCGCCGTGGCGGAGAACAGCGACGTGGACGCCGTATCGTCGGCCAGCGTCGTGTCCGGCACGGACAAGGGCATGAGCCGCTATCTGGCCGAGATGATCGCCGAGCGTACAGGCGGCGAGCTGTTCGCCATCCGCACGGAGACGAAGTACCCCGGCTCCTACAACAAGCTCCTGGACGTCGCCCGGGACGAGCAGAACGACGACGCGCTGCCTGCGCTGACGAGCCATATCGGGAGCCTCGACGACTATGACGTCATCTTCGTCGGTTACCCCATCTGGTGGTACACCATGCCCCAGGCGATGTACAGCTTCTTCGAGGAATGCGATTTCTCCGGGAAGACGATCATCCCCTTCAACACCCACGCCGGCAGCGGCAATGGCGGCACCTACCGCACGATCGCCGATCTGGAGCCGAAGGCTGATGTGAAGGATGGTCTCGCCGTCAGCCAGACCAGCATCACCTCCTCCCGCCAGAGCGTGTCGGGCTGGCTGGACAAGCTGGGATACTAAGCGCCCGAATACGCAAAACGCCCTGAGGCATTCGCCTCAGGGCATTATTATTTGTGATTCAGTCGGGGCTCGTCAGCTCGCGCAGGGCGGCGACGGCAGCATCGATCTCCTCTTCCATGGTGAACCACGAGAAGCTGAACCGCACGGCCCCTTGCCCCTCGGTGCCGAGGGCGCGATGAAGCCGCGGTGCGCAGTGCGCGCCCGGACGGGTGGCGATGCCGTAGTCCTGCGACAGCGCGTCCGACACGTCCGCGGACGGGTAGTCCCGGATGTTCAGCGCGACGACGGCCGTGTGGGGGCCGCTGAAATCGCCGTAGACGCGCACGCCGGGCAGGTCCCGGACGCCCGACAGGAAACGCTGCGTCAGCGCTTCCTCGTGTCTTTGGATCGTCTCCACGCCGATCTCGTTGATAAAATCGACGGCGGCGGACAGTCCCGCGACGCCGTGGCCGTTCAGTGTCCCGGCCTCCAGCCGCGTGGGCAGCTCCTCGGGCTGGGTCTCGCTGTAGGACTGCACGCCCGTGCCGCCCACCTTGAAGGGCCGGACATCAACGTTCTCACCGATGCACAGCCCTCCGGTGCCCTGGGGGCCCATGAGGCCCTTGTGGCCCGTGAAGCACAGCACGTCCGCGCCGAGGTCATTCATATCGACCTTCCGCGTTCCGGCCGTCTGAGCGGCGTCCACGACGACGAGGGCGCCGCGCGCGTGGGCGATGTCGGCAATGTCGCGCACGTCCTGCACATCGCCTGTCAGGTTGGAGGCGTGGGTGCAGACGACGAGCTTCGTTCCCCTTGTGATCAAGCGGTCGAAGTCGTTCAGATCCAGCTTCCCCTGCCGGTCGGCGGGGACGATCGCCAGGTCGAGCCCGCGCTCCTTGCGGAGCTTATAGAGGGGCCGCAGGACGGAGTTGTGCTCCAGATCGGTGGTGACAACGCGGTCGCCGCGATCCAGAAGGCCGTGCAGGGCGATGTTCAGCGACTCGGTGACGTTGCTCGTAAACGCTACGCGCTCCGGGCCCGGACAGCCGAACAGCCCGGCCAGCCGGACCCGCGCACCGTAGACGGTGTAAGCGGCGTCAAGGCTGCTCTCATGGGTGCCGCGGGAGCTGTTGCCGAAGGTCTGCATGGCGTTGACCACCGCCTCGATGACCTGAGGCGGCTTTTTCATCGTTGTGGCCGCGTTGTCCAGATAGATCATTGCGCGACCTTTTTCCTGACGTTCAGCGCGAAGGTCGCCGCGCCGATGGCGCCGGCGTAGCGGCCATTTTCAGAGGCGACGATGTCGGTCTTGAGGGCCTTGCCCAGCGCCTGCACGATGTACTCACACTGGCACAGACCGCCCGTCAGACAGACGAGCCCGTCGCCCAGCTGGAGCCGTCCGGCCTGGGACGCCACCTTTTTGACGATGGAGTCCACCACGGCGAAGGCGATGTTCTCCTTGCTCTCGCCGCGGCCGATGAGGCTGATGACCTCGCTCTCGGCAAAGACGGTGCACATGGAGCTGATGGACACGCCGCCGCCCTTGGCGGCCAGATCGCACATATCGTCGGGCCGCATGCCCATGGTGTTGGCCATGACCTCCAGGAAGCGCCCGGTGCCGGCCGAGCACTTGTCGTTCATGATGAAATCGGTGGTCTGACCGTCCCGCACCTGAATGATCTTGGTGTCCTGCCCGCCAATGTCGACGACCGTCAGGTCGCCGCTGTCGTGAAGCTTCATGGCGCCGCGGGCGTGGCATGTGATCTCGGTGAGGGTCTTGTCGGCATAGGGGACCGAAATGCGGCCGTAGCCGGTGGCGACGACGGGCCAGAGCGCGGGATCGTAGCCGGCTTCCGCCAGCTTTTCCCGCACGGCCTCCGCCGTGTCGATGGAGCTCCAGCCCGTGGGCTGGACGAATAGGGCCACCGGCTCCCCCGCCTCGTTGAGTACGGCGGTCTTGGTGCTGGTGGAGCCGATGTCGATGCCAATGGCGTAATTCATAGGGTTTGAATCTCCTGATCTTAACAGAATCTGTTGCGGCCCGGGCGGATCTGATTGACTGCCTCGACGATACGCAGGTACTCCGCGCCGTGCTTCTCGATGCAGGCCCTGACGGCGTCGATGTCCTCCTGCTTCACGAGCAGGGACATGCCGCAGGGCTGGGAGCCCTCGAGGTTCCGGGGCGTCGGCGCGATCCGCGCCGTCAGGCCCTCCTGCTTGAGGAGGGCCTGCAGCGCCAGTCCCTGGGTATAATTGCCGAACAGGATGTAGTAACTGATCTCCTGAGCGGGGGTGTCCATCTTACTTCAGCAGCTCGATGAACGCGCCGATGCGGGTGCGCAGCTGCTCGGCGTCGGTGTCGGTGTAGTCGGTCTCGATGCCCAGAACGGGGATGCCGGCTTCCTTCATGGCCTTCTCGACGGTGTAGCCCTCGGTGTCATACAGGCAGCAGAACTTCAGGTTGACGTCGATGACGCCGTCCACGTTGTACTCCTTGGCCAGACGGACGATGTCGTCGATGCGGCCGGTGTTGGGCGTGAAGCAGGCGCAGTTGTTCTTCATGTAGCGCTGGGACAGGGCCATGAACTGACCCTCCAGCGTGGTCTGGGTCTCGTCGACCAGATTCTCGAAATAACGGGTGCCGGTGCACATCTCCTCGCAGACGACGGCGGCGCCGCTGGTCTCGATGATGTGATGGAGCTTCCAGTTGGGAATGGCCAGCGGGGTGCCGGTGAGCAGGATGCGCTTCGTGCCGACGGGGAACACGGAGACGCCGTCCTTGTTGCGCTGATCCAGCTCGTCAGCCAGCTTGTTGCACATCTCGGCGCAGCGGGTGGGATCGTCGAAGAAGGCGATCTGGGTCATCAGCAGGCGGTCCTTGCCGCTGATGGGCAGGTTGGCGCCCTTAGTGGCGGCGTAGACACGGGCCATGGCCTTGCGCTTCTCGTTGATGGTATGGATGGCGGCGTTGAGGCTCTCGACGGTGATCTTGTTGCCCGTGAACTCCTCCACGACCTTGGCGAAGTCGGCGATCTCCTCGGCCCACTTCTGGATGTCCTTCTCACGCTTCATCTGAGGGATGTCCATGATGTGCATGGGGACGTCCTGACCCAGGATCTCCCAGGCCTTCTTCTTGCCGTCGCAGGTGGTCTCGCCGACGTACATATCGGCGATGCGGAAGAAGGGACATGTGCGGTCAAGACGCGCGCCGACGGAGGCCTTGATCAGAGGACATGTGGACTTGGGCAGGACCTTTTCGCCGCCGGGGACCCAGAACTGGGAGCCGCCGCACAGACCGGTGACGATGCCGTTGGCTGCGATGACGACCTCATCGGGAACGTAAACGCAGAACGTGCCGAAGACCTTCTGGCCGTTCTTCTGGGCCGCGATCAGCTCAGAGGGGCGAATGCCGTGGATCTCGGAGACGACGAAATCCCAGAAGCCCATGGCCTCGGGGCGGTTCTCCTGAGACAGGTACACGTCACCGAAGGCGGTGGGCAGCACCTGACACAGCTGGTCATGCGTTTCCACGTCCATACCGAGGTTTTTCCACATTTCGAGATAATCTGCCATATTGATTCTCCTTTTCTCCTGTTATTGAAATCTTCAATAAAGATTGAGCGGATGGCGGATATAAGAAAAAAGCCGCGCTCCGGCCCGCCCATTTATCATTTCAATTATACTTATGACCCCTGACAAGGTCAATCGTTTTACCCGGATCACGTCTTTTGATTATTCAATAATAGGTGTGTTATTTATTGAATATATCTATGGCTGATGATTCCCCGGGTTATCGGCGGGCGGCGTTTCGGCTCCGGGAGCATGAAAAAAGCAGGGGCCGAAGCCCCTGCTTTTTGAAGGATTCAATTAGTCGGCGAAGACGCGGGACAGGAAGGTCACGGTCTGGCCGCGGTCACACAGAGCGTTGGGAGCGAAGCTCGTCTCGGAAACACCCTTGGTGATGCCCTCTTCGACAGCCCACAGGACGGCGTCATAGAACCAGTCGTCAGCGGCAACATCTTCGAAGGGGTTGGCGGAGGCGTTGTTCACGCCATTGCAGTAACGATACAGGAACGTGACGACCTGGCCGCGGGTCAGCGTCGCATCGGGGCTGAAGGTGCCCTCACCGGTACCATTGGTGACACCGTTCTCAACGGCCCACAGGACAGCCTCGGTGTAGTACTGGCCTTCCGCGACATCGTCAAACGGATTCATAACGGTGGCGGTCGGCTTGCCGGCAGCTCTCCACAGGAAGGTCACGAACTGAGCGCGGTTGCAGGGAACGCTCGGGCTGAAGGTATCTTCAGAGGTGCCGGAGGTCACGCCGTTCTCGGCGGCCCAGATCACGGCATCATAGAAGTAATCGTCAGGATCGACGTCGGTGAACGGATTCTCCTCGTCCACGACGGGAGCGACAGTCTTCTTGAAGGAGCCGTCAACGGTGACGTTGGAGGCAGGCATCGTGAAGACGAACTTGCCGTCGCCCTGATCGGTGACCTTGACTTCGTTGCCCTTGCGGTCGGTGACGACCAGCTCGTCGACTTCGTAGCCTTCGTCAGGCGTCATGGTAACCGTGACCTTGCCCCAACGGGAAGCGGTCTTGCGGTTGGCCTTGACGTTACCGCCGTTGGCATCCAGAACGTCGACTTCATAGAAGGTGGACTCGCCGCCGTCATAGATGGCGGGATCCTCATACTTCACAGTACGGGTCTCCTTCTCGCCGCAGACGGAACAGACGCGCTCTTCTTCGCCGTCTTCATCCTTGGTGGCTTCCTTGACGGTAGTCCAAGGACCCCAGGTGTGGCCCAGAGCCGCGATCTTCTCGGGAGCGGTGATCTCGTTCTTGCCCTCTTCGTCAGAGAACATCTTGCCGCAGGCAGAGCAGGTCCAGTAAGCCTTCGTGCCCTCAGCGGTGCAAGTGGCGGGGACCTCATCGGTCTTCACAAGCGTATGGACATGGTCCAGCTTGGGGATCGTGCGGGTTTCCTTCTCGCCGCACACGGAGCAGACGCGCTCTTCCTCGCCCTCTTCGGTCTCGGTAGCGGGCTTGGTCTCGGTCCACTCGCCCCAGGTATGATCGAGCTTGGCGATCTTCTCGGGAGCGGTGATCTCGGTCGTGCCCTCTTCGTCAGAGAACATCTTGCCGCAGGCAGAGCAGGTCCAGTAAGCTTTCGTGCCCTCGGCAGCGCAGGTGGCGGGGACCTCATCAGTCTTCACAAGCGTATGGACATGGTCCAGCTTGGGGATCGTGCGGGTTTCCTTCTCGCCGCAGACAGAGCAGGTACGCTCTTCCTCGCCCTCTTCGGTCTCGGTAGCGGGCTTGGTCTCGGTCCACTCGCCCCAGGTATGATCGAGCTTGGCGATCTTCTCGGGAGCGGTGATCTCGGTCGTGCCGGCCTCGTCGGAGAACATCTTGCCGCAGTCAGAGCAGGTCCAGTAAGCCTTCGTGCCCTCGGCAGCGCAGGTGGCGGGAACCTCATCGGTCTTCACAAGCGTATGGACATGGTCCAGCTTGGCGATCGTACGGGTCTCCTTCTCGCCGCAGACGGAGCAGGTGCGCTCTTCCTCGCCCTCTTCGGTCTCGGTAGCGGGCTTGGTCTCGGTCCACTCGCCCCAGGTATGATCGAGCTTGGCGATCTTCTCGGGAGCGGTGATCTCGGCCGTACCGGCCTCGTCGGAGAACATCTTGCCGCAGTCGGAGCAGGTCCAGTAAGCCTTTGTGCCCTCGGCGGTGCAGGTGGCGGGAACTTCGTCAGTCTTCACAAGCGTATGCGTGTGAGGAGTCTCGCCGGCCTTGACGGTAACGGCAGCCATATCGACTGTGTACTCAATATCGTTAAAGTCATAATCAAAGTAAGTAGAGATCTCGAACGTAGGAGCAACAGAACCGGTAGCGCCGTCCTTCACCTTGAACGTAACGGTAAAGAAGTCCTGCGCGAAATCCCACGTACCCTCGTCAACGATCGTGGCAAGGGCAAAGACTCTGTTGTTCGCAGGCTGATTGGCCAGATCGCTGAAGTCGGCGCCGACCTTGACCAGACCGCCCTTGGCAGAGGAGACATACTCTACTTTGTCTCCATCGTAATTCAGAAATGCTTCAAAGCCACCGAAGGTGCCGGTGTCGGGGAGCTTTACCGTAAGGGTAAACTCCTGGCCCACTTCCACCTCTGCCTTGTCGCTGGTGACCGTGATCGTTTCTGCAGCAAAAACGGTAGCAGGAGCGATGGTCAGCATCAAAGCCAGAGCCAGAACAATGGATAATACTTTCTTTCTCATATACTTTGCTTGCCTCCTTTAATGATTGCTAAATCGAAATATTATGCCGGAAGAGGATACTTGACCTTGTCGGAAAGGTATCTTCTTAACAAGCCTAAATCCTTGGCGTCGATACTGCTGTCGCCATTGATGTCGGCTGCCAGCTGACCCTCCGCAGTCAGCGCGTTCTTGACCTTGTCCGCGAGATACCTTCTCAGTACCGCTACATCCTTGGCGTCGATACTGCCGTCGCCGTTGATGTCGCCCTTGGTCACGGCAGCCGCCGTGCCCTGATACTTAAAGGTCGCAGCGAGCTTCATGGCGCCGATATCCTCGGAGTTGCTGGACAGATAGACGTAATAGGTCTTGCCGTTCTCCAGCGCCTTGGGGTACACGACGAACTCAACAGTGGAGCCTTCCGCCGTCTTCTGATCGATGTAGACCAGATTCGAGTCATTGGGCACGCCGCTGTTGTCGCTCAGCGTGAATACCATGTAGTACTTGCCGCTTTCCGCGTTGCTATAGGTAACAGTTGCCTTGTCGCCGTCGGCCGTGATGGCTACGCCGGACAGCTCCGACTTCGCATCGACGATACTGGGCTCAGCCGCGAGAGCAGTAAAACAAAGCGCCATAACCAGCAGAGCGGACAGAAGGCACAGTCTGGTCAATCTCTTCATTTTCTTCCTCCTTCAAACTTTTCAATATAATTAACCAATATCTTGGCTAATTGCGCACGTGTGGCTATCCCCTGCGGGGACAGCGTCTTGTCTCCGGTGCCGGAGATCAGCGTGTTGTAGACGCCCCAGTACATGGGGGCCTTGGCCCACGCGGATATGGCGGAGCTGTCGGTGAAGACGGAGTCATACACGTTCGTGAACATGGCCTCCATGCCGCTCTGCCCGCCGGCATAGCCGAACAGGATCTTCATGGCCGACTCGCGCGTCAGGCTGTCGCCGGGCGCGAAGGTCGTTTCCGTGGTGCCGTTGACGTAGCCCTTTTCGTACGCCCAGGCAATGGCCGTGCGGAACTCATCAATCTGATCCGCAATGTCAGTGAAGGGCGTCTGGGCCGTGACGGCCGGGTTCCCGGCCATGCGCCAGAGGACCGTGACGAACTGGGCGCGGGTGACGGCGGTATCGGGGCGGAAGGTCCCGTCACCGAATCCCTTGAACAGCCCCCGCCGGGCAGCTTCGTCGATGAACTCCTGGCCCCAATGGCCGTTTGTGTCGGTAAAGGTCGGCGTCTCCGCTGCGATCACCGGCACGACGAGCAGTGCTGTGATCAAGATCAGCGCAAGAGCTTTCTTCATCCGCATCTCCCCTTTCCGGGAATCACATAATTAAGCAACTCTATTATAGCACGCGTGAGTCTATAAGACAAGGCCGTTTATTGAAAAATTTGGGCCTTATCTTTTGACAAATGTGTGCAAACGAGTTGACGCATCTCTGTAAAGCTTTATACTTTACAGCAGCTTCTTCAAAAGGTTTTTACCGCTTTTCGGCCTCAAATTTGACCGTTTTTTGCGATGCCGCGTTTTGTCACGGCAACATAATCTGGCACCATAAGCGGCTGCCGCCGCCGGTGCGAAGACCGGCGGCGGCAGCCATGAAAAAGCCGTAGTCTTCCCTGGTGTTACGCCTATTGTACCACAAAGGGAAGCGCCGCGCCCCATCCTTTCGGAGGATATTTCAAAAAAATTTGAAGTATAATGAGGCTCGCTTCAAGACTCGATCATCCTTTGCTGAGCAAATGTATTGCCATGAATGATATGCCGGACAATTCTCTATTTAAGATTTCCTTAAGGTCTACCGGCGGGCGCGCTTTTGCTTGCATCCGCGGGGGAGTTGGGGTATCATATATTATAGATAAGTATCTGCATGCGGATCGAAGGAGGTTTCCGATGAAAAAGCGGGGCGTTTGCCTGTTTCTGATATTGTGTCTGCTGCTGCCGGGCCTGCCTGTGCGGGCGTCCGGAGGTGTGATCACGGGGTTTGCGCCGTGGGAGCCGGTGCTTATGACGGTGAGCCCGGAGGCTCGGCCGGAGGAGGCTGCGCTGACAGCGCAGATGCCTGCGTCCATCGGCGTCTATCTGGACGGCGGCGAGGGCGTCTTCCAGTTGCCTGTGCGGTGGGTCTGCCCCGGCGGGTACGATGAGGACTCGTTCTATTTCCAGTTCAGCCCCGTCTGGGACGAAGAGACTTACCCTCTGGCGTCCTGGATCGACCGGGCGACGAAGGTCCCCTACGTGAGCGTGATCTTCCGCGGCGTGGAGCTGATGACCGTCACGTCCAGCCCCTACGAGCAGGACGTTTTCGACTATCTGGTGGACGAGCTGGGCGTCAACACCGCCGCGGCCTGCGGCATCATGGCGAACATCCAGTCGGAGTCCGGGTTTTATCCCAACAACCTGCAGAACTCCTACGAAAAAAGCCTTGGCTATACGGACGCCACGTACACCCGGGCGGTGGACAATGGATCATATACCAATTTCGTACACGATAAGGCCGGGTACGGCCTGTGCCAGTGGACGTTCTGGTCCCGCAAGCAGGGGCTGCTGAATCTGGCGCAGACGCGAGGAGTGAGCATCGCCGATCTGGAGATGCAGATGGATTATTTCGTTTATGAGCTCAAGCAGTACTCGAGCCTGATGAGCACGCTGCGGTCGGTGCCCAACACGGCGGCGGGCGCGTACACGGCGGCGTACCAGTTCTGCTGGCAGTTCGAGCGGCCGGGCGGCTACGAGACGAAGTCGCCTCAGCGCGGCAATCTGGCACAGAATACCTACTGGCCCGAGTACGCGGGCACGGTGAAGCCCTCCTCCAAGCCCACATATGCCACGCTGCGCGTGTCTGACGACACGGTGACAGCCGGCAAGATGATCACCTTTACATGCTCGTCGGACGGCGACGAGAACACGCTCAAGATCACGAAGCCCAATGGGCGCACCTCCACCTACCCCGACGTGGACAGCACGGTCCGCATGAGCTTCGACGACGAGGGCGAATACTCCGCCGTGCTGGTGGCGTCCAACGACGCGGGGTCCGTGACGAGCCGCCGCGTGTACTTCGACGTGGTGGCGGACGTTTCCGGTCCCACCTACGCCAGCATCCGCTGCGACAAATCGACGGGCTACGCCATCGGCGAGACGATCACGTTCACCTGCCAGTCCGACGGCACCCGCCACGTGGTGACCGTGACCGATCCCGACGGCAAGGCGACGAACTACAACGACGTCGGCTCGACGCTGCGGGTGAGCTATGCGACGCCCGGTCACTACACGGCGACGCTGACCGCCTATAAGGGCTCCGCCTCCACCACCAGCAGCAAGCTGGGATTCAACGTGCTGTCCGGCGCGCCGACGAAGGCTGAGATCAGGGCCGACAAGGACGTCTACGACGCCGGTGAGACCGTGACGCTGACGTGCGTCTCCGACGGGACGTACAACGAGGTGCTGATCACGCGGCCTTCCGGCAAGGTGTCCACCTACAAGAGCGTGGGCATGAGCCTGAAGCTCTATTACGACGAGGCCGGGACCTACACAGCCCAGCTGCGGACGACGAACGACCAGGGCGAAAAGCTGAGCGAAAAGGTCACGTTCACGATCAAGGCCGCGCCGGTGGCTGTCGTCTCGGTCAGTGTGGAGAATGGCGCGGTGACGGCTGCGCTGACGTCGGTGAAGAGCGGGTATTCCTTACTGTGCGCAATGTACGAAAAAAGCGGCCGCATGGCGGCCGCTGTGATGACGTCCCTCAGCGACGGACAGCGGAGCTTCTCTGTCCCGCTGGGCGACGGGGAGATCGAAACAGTGAAGGTCGTGCTGCTGGACGACGGCGGGAGACCGCTGTGTCAGGCGGTCAGTCGGTCGGTGCGATAGGCAGCGGGATCGGCAGACAGACGGGCTGATAGCTTTCTGTAAAGGTAAATAGCTTGCGGGCGCCTGCTCCCTCGTCAGAGGGCAGCATGGCGCCCTCTTCATTATAATACGCTTCAAAAAAGCCGATCCCGGCGCCGTGGCGGTCGGTGAGGAGCGCCCGCAGGGCGTCCCCGTCCCCCGCTGCGGCGGCAGTCAGCAGGCTGACATCCAGCAGGCCGTAGCCGTAGGTCGTGTCGTAGCCCGGCTCGCCCAGATCCAACGACGTGGCGGCCAGCAGGCCGGCCAGCGCCTCCGGGGTCATGTCTGTCTGAGACAGAACGAGGGCGGCGGCCCCGGCGGCCAGCGGCGAGGAGAAGGACGTGCCGCTGTCGGTCCGTACGCCGCCGGTCAGCGCGGGGGCGGTGATATTCGTCCCGGGCGCGGCGATCAGGACGCTTTCATTGCGGGAGGAAAAGGTCGATACGCCCAGCGCTTCGTCCACGGAACCCACGCCGATGACCTCGTCGTAAGCGGCGGGATAGTACAGACGATCGGGACCGGAGGTCGAATGCTTGCTGTTGTTGCCGACGGCGGCCATCAGCGTGACGCCGTGTTCATATGCGTAGCCTACGGCGGCCGAAAGCAGGTCGGACTGCATCGTCAGGCCGAGGCTGAGATTGATCACATCACAGCCGAAATCGTCGACGCCGCCGCTGACGGCGGCGATCACGTCGGCCAGGGTGCCCACCTTCCCCTCGAAGCACTTGAGCGGTACGAGCTCGGCCTCCGGGGCGACGTCGAGGATCAGCCCGGCGGCGAAGGTGCCGTGGCCGTAGCTGTCGGAGATATCATCCGGGTCGCCGCCGCTGCAGTAATTGGCGCCGTCCAGCAGGTCCTTGTCCGCGAAATACGGATGGTCCGCCATGACGCCGGAGTCCACGAGGCCCACGCGCACGCCCGCGCCCGTGATCTCATGCTCGACGGCGTAATCCATATGAAGGGCCGCCAGGTGCCAGCTCTCCCCTGCGCTCTCCTCCGGCAGATCGTCCAGCATGACGGGCTGGTCCGGCTCGGCGGCCAGCAGGAGGCCTGCTTCGTCCAGCGCCTCCAGCGTCTGCGCGTCCTCCGCCAGATATAGATCGGCCGCGGCGCAGAGCGGGCGCAGGTCCTCCCCCGTCCCCTGCAGCATCACGGCGGGGACGAGCCTGACGATATAGCGATCCGGCTGCGCGGCGGACGCGGAGAACGTCAGCAGCGTCAGCAGGACGGCGGCAAACAGGATCGAAACAGGCCGCTTCATGGCGCGCCTCCTCTCCTTTTTTCTGTTTCTATCATACCGTTTTATGACGAAGGATGCAAGTGCCCGCTTTACGGACAGGAAGTTTTTTGCTATAATTTGTGTCGTACAGCGAGATCATTCGCTTGGGAGGGATATTATGAAAAGAAGGATCATAGCGCTGATTCTGGCGCTGACCATGCTGTCCGCACTGACGGTACACGCTGAAGAGGCCACGTCCGGGTCCTGCGGCTCGAACGTCCGCTGGGAGCTGGCGGACGGGACGCTGACGATCTCGGGCACGGGGCCTATGCGCGACTTTTCCTACGCGGGAACGCCGTGGCAGAGCTGGGCGCTGCGCAGCACCATCGAGCACGTGGTAGTGAAGCCCGGCGTGACGCATATCGGCAATTATGCGTTCCACATCTGCACGGCGCTGACCGACGTTCAGCTGCCCGATACGCTGACGAGCATCGGCGAGTACGCCTTCAGCGACTGCTACTCGCTCGTTTCCGTTGAGATCCCTGACAGCGTGACGAGCCTGGGCAGGGCTGTCTTCAACAAATGCTCATCGCTCCGCGACGTGACGCTGCCGGATACGCTGACGGCGATCCCCTACGGGGCGTTTTACAGCAGCGGCGTGCGCTTTGTCTCGCTGCCTGCCGCGGTGACGTCCGTGGACCGCTACGCCTTTGAGTACAGCCGTCTGATCGAGGTGGGCTTCGCGGGCACGGCCGCACAGTGGGCGAATGTCGCCGTCGCGGACAACAACGACGTGCTGAACAAGGCCGACGTCCGCTTCGGCGGCGAGGACGTCTTCACGGGCGCGTCCGGCGACTGCGGCGACCTGCGCTGGCGCGTGGACGCAGACGGTCGGCTGACGATCTCCGGCGAGGGCGCCATGATGGATTACGAAAGCATCGGCGACCACCCCTGGGCGGAGCTGCGGCGCTTCATCACCTCCGTTGAGGTTGAGTCCGGCGTCACGCGGGTGGGCGATTACGCCTTCAGCGACTGCTTCTTCGCCCGGCAGATCACGCTGCCCGACACCGTGACGAGCGTGGGCGCTCACGCCTTCGAGGACACGGAGATCGAAGAAATGGTCTTCCCCGACAGCGTGACGGAGGTCGGCGCCTATGCGTTGGCCTATTGCCCGCGGCTGACGAGCGTCCGGCTTTCGAGTAATGCATCGTCGCTGCCCGATTCTTTCCTGTATCAGAGCGGGGCGCTGAGGGAGCTGCCGCTGCCCGAGGGGCTGACGTCCATCGGCAACAGCGCGATCTCCTTCTGCCGGAGGCTCAAGGAGCTGACGATCCCGGCTTCGGTGACGAATATCCGGCAGAACGCCTTCAACGGCAACACCGATCTGGCGGTACTGGATTTCGAGGGCCCGCTGCCGACGCTGGGCGCGGAAAACGTATTTGCCGCCCCGACGCATTGCAAGGCGGAATACTATGATTCCTATAAAGCGTATTTCCTTGAGCATGAAGTGAAGCGGCCGCTGTTCACGGGCGATTCGCCGGCGGAGCTGAGCGCGTCCGAGCTGGAGCTGTCGCAGGCGCACCCGGAGGAACAGCTGACGGTCTCCCCCGTTCTGGAGACGGACTGGACATCGGATGCGCCGGATTCCGTGTCGGTGGATGCGGACGGCACGGTCCGCGCCACGGGCCACGGCTACGCGCTGATCCACGGCGAGGCGCACGGAAACAGCGGCGTGACGCTGCTGACGTGCGAGGTGACGTCCCAGCGCAACGATCTGCTGGTCGAACAGCTGCCGAAGGAACTGACGCCGGACTTCCCCGTGTACGCCAATGCGACGATGGGCAGCTTCGAGCGGCCCCATGGCTACCAGACAGCCAAGTTCATCGAGCATGACACGAGTAATGAATACTATCAGGCGCTGGTCCAGGAGGTCGAAGCGATCACCGCCGGGTGCGCGACGGACCGGGAAAAGGCTGTCGCCATCCAGAAGTGGGTGTCGAAAAACGTGAGCTACGAGGGCGCCATCGGCATGGGCAGCAGCGTCGAGCAGGTGTATCAGACGTACATCAGCCGCACGGGCCACTGTGAGGGCTTCGCCAAGCTGACGGGCTTCATGCTGTATCTGGCTGGCATCCCCAACGGCATCTGCGTCAACATCGGCCACATGTGGAACATCGCGCTGGTGGAGGACGGCTGGATGATGGTCGATTCCACCTGGGGCGAGAGCGGCTTCGACTATGACGACCCGGAGCACGGGATGATCGTGTACATCGGCTTCGGTGAGGGAGACTGCTGCATGATCGTCAACACCACCGAGGGCGTCAAGCTGGGCGGCGTGGGCGAGCGCGTGCTGACCGAGCTGCGCGAGGGCATCACCGAGGTGGTCGTGCCGGAGTACGTCGATATCGTCGCTCAGGATGCGTTCTACTGCTGCACGGGGCTGGAGACCGTCAGCCTCCCCCGCAGCGTCAAAACCGTCGACGATGCGTTCCCCTACAACTGCCGGGCCCTCAAAACGATCCGCTTCGGCGGCACGGCGGAGGAATGGGACGCGGTGTCAAAGGAGGGCAACAACACGGCCTTCAACGACGCCGAGGTCGTGACCGGGGCCTTTGACGTCTACGTGCGCGAGGGCGACGCGAAGCTGGCCGTGCTGGCGTCCTATGACGCGGAGGGCTGCATGACGGACGTCCGGGCAGCCGGGGTCGACGGCCTCATCTGCCGCTTCGAGCTGGACGACGACGCGCTTTCCGACGTGCGCCTGTTCCTGGCGGATGATAACGGCGCGCCGGTGAGCGATGTGAGAAGCTATTAAACAAGAGATGATAAAGCGGCCCGAGCAGATACGCTCGGGCCGCTCAGTCTTTAGACATAGTTTTTTTGCATTGTGTGCTTAAACAATCCGTTTTGAATCGTTTTTTGGCGGACATGCGCCGCCAAAAAACTCCTCAAAAGCGAGCAAAGCGAGCGCTCGCGCCGACCAACTGAGGCAAAGCCGAAGGCGATAAGCGCGAGTAATTCTCGGAAGAAGATCAGCGCAGCAGTCTTCTTCCGAAGCGTGTCGCGTTTGTCGACACGCAAAGCGGCCCGAGCCTTCTGGCTCGGGCCGCTTTGTTGTGTTATGGCTTACTCGATCAGCTGATCTACGGGCGGGACGGAGGCGGGGGTCATGTCGGGGTTGAGGAGGAACAGGCGGACGGAGGCGGGCTTTGTCTCCGTTTCGGCCTGGATCACCTGCTCAAAACCGCCGTTGTGGACGGTGTCAAAGGCGATCATCCGGCCCTCGCTGTCGTAAAGCGCCATGCACAGCAGGCGGTCGTCGACCTCGGCGCGGAAAGCGGCGGTGACGGCCGTCTTGCCGTCTGCTTCCGTCACGCGGACGAACTGCGGATCGGAAGACGTGCCGAAGTTGCGCCACAGGTAATCCTCGCTGCCCTCGGCTTCGCCGTAGGCAGCTTCGTCCACCCGGACGTCGAAGGTAACGTAATACGCGTCGTCGTAGGTATAACCGACGATGTCGTCGCCGTCATAGACGGGCTCCGCGGGAGCGTCCAGGGCGCGGGCGCGGACCTGCCCTTCCCCTTCCGCCACGGCGGTAACGACGCCGTTTTCATCGACCTCGAGGACGTCGGGGGTCAGGCTCTCCCAGACGACGCCCTTCTCGGTGGCGTCCGCGGGCGTGACCTCGGCCAGCAGCTGACCTCGGTCGCCGACGCCCGCCAGGAGCAGATCGGGATCGTCCGCCAGCAGGTGGACGCCCTTCTTATGGATGCCGTCTGGCAGGATATAGCTGGTGTAGTTCGCCTCCAGCCAGTCGATGAACTCGCGGCAGGCGCGGTAATCGTCGTTGGACATCTTCTTGTCGGCCATGTTGCCGGCGTAGCAGGCGTAGCCGTGGAAGCTGTCGCGGGTGTAATAGGCGTACAGCTGCTGGATATCATGGCGCAGATCGTTGATGATGCCGCTCTGCTCCCATTCCTCGGCGGTCTGCAGCTGACGGATCAGCGCGCTCTTGCGGCTCCTGAGCTCCGCCAGCTTGAGGGAGATGGCCGCGTGGTCGGCGCCCCAGCCGCTGAGGTCACGGGCCAGCAGCTGCATGGCGGCCAGGTCGTGGGTCTGCTGCTGATCCATGGGGGCGTAGATGTAGTCGCGGTCGGCCCAGTAGTCCATCTCCACGAGAGGCTGCAGGCCGTAGCCGTTGGTGTATTTGGCAATGTCGTAACTGTAGACGTTGGCAGCGTCCATATAGTACTCCATGGCCAGCACGGCGTTGTCCATGCATTTGGTCAGACGGTTGTATTCATCCCACTTGGCGCTGAGGGCCTCGCCCTCTTCCCTGGCCTTTTTCAGAGGATCGGAGGCGGAAGCCAGCAGCTCGGCAAGCTCCGGGCCGGCAGAGGCGGGATCGGTGATCCGCGCCGCGGGCGAAACGCCGTAGAAGGTGCCGAGGTCGTTGGTCCAGCTGTCCACCAGATAGCCCTTGATCTCGCTGACGTAGGACGGCAGGCTCTCCAGCAGGGCGTCGCGCTTGTCGCGCATCTGCGCGCCCCAGGCGGCGGCCAGGTGGTAGTTGGAGGCAAATCTGTTGCTCTCATCGATCTGCTCGCTGACTCTCTGCAGGCGCTCCCGACGCATGCGCTTCATCTCGGCGGTCATGTCGTCGATGCGCCGTATGGTGACGTCAACGCCATCCACGTCGCTCTCGCCGATGAGGTCGGAGAGTCGCTGGAGGTAGTCCAGCAGCTTTTCGCTGTTGTCAGCCTCCTCGGAATCACTGTCCCAGGCGGTATGAAAGGCGTCAAACACGCCGTCGCGAAGATACAAGGAGTCGTAGCTGAGGGGATCGCCGGCATTGTCGTAGTTCATCACGTAGGTGACACGGTTGCTGGACACCAGTGCGTTCTGGCGCGCCACCAGATCGTGATATTCGGCGATGGCGTCTTCATAGAGATCGACGGCGCTGTCCATGAAGCTCTGGGCGTCGGACTTGGCAGTGCGCAGATCTGATTTGTAATCATTGACGGCCGCGTCGTAATCGGCCAGCTGTTCATCGGTGAAATCGACGTAAGAATAGTAGACCCAGCCGGGCTCCGTAGGCTGATAGTCGCGGCAGTAGGGCCAGTTGAAGGTAATGCCGGACAGCTCGCTTTCCGGCCTGTCGGGGTAAAGCTCCCGCTCGATGTTGCGCATGCGGTACAGATCGTAGTTATCGATGAGATCGTCCGCAGCTTTGCGGTACTTCTTGAACCAGCTGTCGTAAGCGCCGGCAAGCGAGTTGTAGGAAGACGCATAGGCAGGCTTTTTGGCTGCGACGAAGGAATCGACGGCGCTCTTATAAGTGCTCCAATAAGTGGCAAGCTCGCTCCAGGTGCTGCCCTTGGGCGGGTTCCACTTCGGCGCGCCGCTCGTCATCGAATTGTAGAGGGTCTCCAGCGCCTCGGCGTATTCGGCCTCATGGCGCTCCTGTTCCTCTTGCGCCCTGCGCTCTTCCTCGGCGTCGAAGGCGGCCTGGAGCTCGTTGTTCTCCCGCTTTTTCTGGCAGATCTCATAGGCGGCCTTCGCCTGGTTGGGGATGTCGTCGCTGAGGGCTTTGGCGCGGTTGTAGCAGAAGGTCGCCAGCGTGTAGTTCTTCTGCGCCAGCTCCCGCATGGCGTTGATAACGTCCACCGCGCCCATGCAGTCCTGGGTCTTGCCCACGACCTGCTGGGTGATCTGGTCGGAGGTGCCGGTGACGGCGAACAGAAGGTCCACGACGCCCGTGTAAACAGAGGTGGTGGCCGCCGTGGGGGCGACGGTGATGTTGGGCGTCAGGGCCTTGTCGACGATGATGGAGATCAGCTCCTTGGAGATCGCCTTGACGCTGGCCTCGCGGGCCCTCATATACGACGTGACGATGCTGTCATAGGCCTGCTTGCCGAGGTTCATCAACACGTCGATGCACCCCAGGCGCTCGATGACGTCGCGGGCCTCCTGGTACTCGGAGTACCAGGTCATGCGGTTGTACCAGCTGTCGTAGTCGCCTATGGCGTTGTCCTTGAGAGCCTGGACGGTGGTGGCGAAGTTCTCGTCGGAGTAAAACTCCATCAGCGGGCCGCACTGCTGCTGCTCGACGCGGTCGGCGTAAGCGGCCCAGAGGGCGGTCCAGCCCTGCTTTTCGTTGATGTAGTCGGTCATTTCCTTGGAGCCGTCCGTGCCGAACTGCTGCTGCCGGGCGTCGGGGGCGAAGGCGTAGACGTAAAGCGTCGCCTTGCGGTCCTTATCGCTCATGCCCTTCCAGGCCAGCTTGTTCATATCGGCGCTCGCCTGGTCGCTGCGGTATTCGACGCCGTTGATCTCATAGCGGACGTAGTAGCCGCCGAGAAAATCACCGCTGGTGTCCAGCAGCTTTACGGCATTGTAGTCCGAGGCAGCCCAAACGTTCATCGGAAGCGCGGACACGAGCAGCGTCAGCGCCAGCGCGAAACTGATGATCCTTTTCTTCATGATGGTTCCCTCCTTGTGCACACAGGGGTATACGGATACAGCTTTATAATAGCACATAAAAATGAACCGTTCCATTCGTACAATCCACAATTCAGCAGGCCGTTTTTTGAACTTTTGGCGTGACAAAAGGCCGGTCCCGTGACATGGGACCGGCCTTTTTGGCACATTTCAGTTTTTGGCACAGTGTGCGATCAGTTGACGTCAGCCGTGTCACAGACCGGAGCGAAGCCGTCCTCGGAGGGTGCGAAGATGCGGACGGTCCCGGCGCTGCTGCCCACCGGGGCGAGGTAGCTGCCGTCCTGGGCCTGGGCTGCCTCGATGACGCCGGTCATCTGACCCTTCGCGTTGTAGATGGCGACGAAGGGTACGGCCAAGCCGGTGGCGTTCTCCGCCTCGAAGGTGACGTCGCCGCTGCTCTTGTCATACTCCTGCTTGTCGATCGAAACGGTGATGCCGATGATGTCGACCAGCAGGCCCTTCCAGCTGTCGGACCAGACGCGCCAATCGCCGCGGTCGTCCTTATACATCAGCACGTACCGCTCGTTGCCGCCGCCCACCTTGACGAAGTACTGATACAGCGCCGGCGTGGTGGCTGTCGCCTTGGCGTAGGGGGCGTAGGGACTCTCGCGGACCGTGACGGTATAGGGCGTGGAGGGCGTATAGTTGTTGTCGGGCGTGGAGCCGTTCAGATACGCGTTGCCGATATACTTGTACTTGTCGTTCTGGGTCATGCGGTCCTTGAGGAACTGCTTCCAGTACTCATAGCCGGAGAAGGGCGTTGTCAGCGGCCTGCCGGTGGCGGCGTCTGTCTTGCCGGAGCGCGCGCCGGTGTCCGTGAGGCCGTCCAGCATCTGCCAGCAGGTCTCGGGATGCTTGGGCGTCCAGGTGCGGAAGGCCATGATCATCAGGGCGATGGTCTTCTCGGGCGTGTCGAGCTTGTAGCGGTTGACCTCCTCGGGCGTGCTGACGCCGGAGGGGAACGAGATCTCGGAGCGCTTGATGGGCACGTCGATGATCTCGCCGTCCACGGAGACGGCCTTGCGCTTGAGCGTGGTCTCCTTGACCGTGGGGGTCAGGGTGCTGCCGGTGCTGTCGGGCTTGTAGGGAATGGTCTTGTCCCCTGCCTGCTCCTTGACGTCGGCCAGCAGGCCCTTCCAGTTGTCGCCGAAGACGCGCCAGTCGCCGCGCTGGTCCTCATAGAACAGGGAGTAACGGTCGTTGTCCGCGCCGTCGATGGAGATCAGCACCTGCTTCAGCAGCGGGCCGTTGCCGTCGGCCTCGCGATAGGGATCGTAGACGCTCTGGCGCACCGTGACGGTGATGGGCGTGGAGGGCGTGTAGTTGTTGTCGGGCGATGCGCCGTTCAGATAGGCGTTGCCGATGAAGCGGTACTTGTCGTTCTGGGTCATGCGGTCATAGAGGAACGACTTCCAGGGGTTGTACTCCTGGAACGGATAGCAGAGCTTGTGGCCCTGGGCGTCCTTGGCGCCGGGCTTCTCGGTGGCGGTGTTGGTGAGATAGGACAGCATCTCCTCGCAGTCCGTCTGGTTTTCCGGGGTCCAGGTGCGGAAGGCCAGCGCCAGCAGCGCCATGGTCTTGTAGGGAGAATCCAGCTTGTACTGGACGATGTCCTCATAGCAGGTGGGGACGGTGGAGAAGGTGTAGGTGTACTGCTTGACCGTGACATCCATGACACCGCCATCGGTGGTCGGGGCCTTGCCGGGGATATCGGTGACGGTCACCTTGGGCTCGGTCTGGGGATGGGCGGGCGAGGAGGAGCGGATGACCTCGGCGGGCCAGGGGATGTCGCTGGAGGGCGTCTTGACGTTGGCGAGCAGGCCCTTCCAGAAATCGCTGTACACGCGGTAGTCGCCGCGCTGATCCTGATAGAAGATGGCGTAGCGGTCGTTGTCCGCGCCGGGGATCGTGGTCAGGACCTGATAGAGCGTCGGGTCGGTGGGATCGACCTTGTCGCTGCTGCTGCTCTGACCGACGTAGGGATCATAGACGCTCTGGCGCACGGTGATGGACAGGGGCTCCGTGGGCGTGTAGTCGTTGGAGGGCATGGCGCCGTCGCAGTAGGCGTTGCCGATGTACTGGTACTTGTCCCTCATGCGGTCGGTGACGAACTGGATCCAGGGGTTATAGGTGGAGGCCTTTTGGCTCGTCTTGTGGCCCTGGCTGTCCACGTTGTTGCCGTAGGAGGAGTTGGTGTTCGTCAGGTAGTCCATCATCTCCATGCAGTCTGTCTTGTTCTCCGGCGTCCAGGTGCGGTACGCCAGGATCAGCAGCGCCATGGCCTTGTAGGGCGAATCCAGCTTGTACTGGACGATGTCCTCGTAACAGGTGGGGATGGTGGAGAAGGTATAAGTGTACTGCTTGACGGTGGTGTCGATGATGATCTCGTTGCCCTTGTCGTCGGTGCCGACGGCCTTGGCGGGCACGTCATAGACCGTGACCTCGGGCTCCACCTGCGGGTTGGCGGGGTTCTTGGGGCGCTCGTACTCGGGCGGGAACAGGACGTCGCTCCAGGGCTTGCGGACGTCGGCCAGCAGGCTCTTGTAGTAGTCGCTCCAGATGCGCCAGTCGCCGCGCTCGTCCTGATAGACGGCGCAGTAGCGGTCGCTGTCGGCGCCGTTGGTCTTGATGAAGATCTGCTGCAGCTCGGGCGTGGTGGGCGTGGCCTGGACGTAGGGCACGTAGACGCTCTCGCGCAGGGTGACAGAGTAGGGCGATTTGGGCGTGTAGTCGTTCTCCGGCGACGCGCCGTTGAGGTAGTTGTTGCCTATGTAGCGGTACTTCTCGTTCTGCTTCATGCGGTCGCGGACGAAGGAGACGGCCGGCTGATGGTCGGAGAAGTTCTTGGCGATCTTGTGGCCCTCGGCGTCCTTGACGCCAGAATCGACGCCGGTGTTGGTCAGATAGTTGAGCATCTCCAGGCAGTCGGTCTCGTTGTCCGGCTTCCAGGTGCGGTAAGCCATGGCCAGCAGCGCCATGGTTTTATAGGGGCTGTCCAGCTTGTACTGGATGATGTCCTCATACGTCTCGGGCACCGTGGAGAAGGTGTAAGTGTACTCCTTGACCGTTGTCTCGATGACGCAGGGCTCGCCGTTTTCATCGATGCCGGGGGCCAGCGCGGGGACGTCGGTGACAGACAGCGTCGGCTCCTTCTGGGGATGGGCGGGGTTGGCGGGCACCTCGTACTCAGGAGCCCAGACATAGTCGGAAGCCATGGGCTGCACGTCGGCCAGCAGGTTGATCCAGCTGCGGCCGGAGACCTTCCAGTCGCCGTTGGCGGCCTGGGAGAAGAGGCTGTAGCGCTCGTTCTCGGCGCCGTCCAGGAAGATCAGCACCTGCTTCTGCAGGGGGCCCCACTCGTCGGCCTGCTTATAGGGGTCGTAGACGCTCTGGCGCAGGGTGATGGTGATGGGCGTATCAGGCGTATAGTTGTTGGAGGGCTTGGCGCCCTTGAGGTAGGCGTTGCCGATATAGCGGTACTTGTTGTTCTGGGTCATGCGGTCCTTCAGGGCCTCGATCCAGGGGTTGTACCGGGAGAACGGGACGGGCTCCTCATCCAGCGTGGCGCCGGTGTCGGTGAGATAATCCAGCATCCGCAGGCAGTCGTTGGGATTCGACGGCGTCCAGGTGCGGTAGGCCAGGATCATCAGCGCCATGGTCTTGTAGGGATTGTCCAGCTTGTACTGGACGATATCCTCGTACGTTTCGGGCACGGTGGAGAAGGTGTACGTGTACTCCTTGACCGTGACGTCGAAGACGTCGCCGCTTTCGGTCTGGGCCTGGGCAGCCACGTCGCGGACCGTCACAGCGGGCTCCACCTGAGACGTCGACTGAAGCGCAGGCTGCGATGCGGTGCGTTCGGGAGCGGCAAGGCTGACGGCGGGCATCAGCTGCAGCGCCATTGCCGCGCACAGCAGCAGCGAAAGAAGCGATCTGCGTGAATTGCGTGCCATACAAAAACCTCCTTCATGCTGAACCCCAAACGGGGTACATTATTACAGGATGATTATACCACAATGATTTTCCGTTTGCATCCCCCAATTGGGTAGGTCTGACGCTTTTCTTTCTGTGGGGGTTATGGTATACTATGGAAGAAAGGGGGATTGTCATGGATCAGCAGCGTCTGTTGGAGCGCGTGGTCTCCACCGTGGGGATCGCGCTCATCATCGCCGAGGGTCTTGTGCTGTTCACGTCTGTGCGCGTCCCCCGGTCTTTCCTCGCCGCGCTCTTTTATATGATGCTCCTGTCTCTGGGCATGCTCATCCGCGTGTGGGTCCTCAACCTGACGGAGTACCTCGGGGAGAACGACGATGAGGAGCGAAAATAGCAGCTGACGCCTTCCCCCTGCCCCGTTCGAGCCCGAGAGAAAGCGCCCCGCGGCCTTTGAGAAGCAGTATCAGAAGGTATAAAAGCCGTCCCGGATCAACTCCGGGACGGCTTTTCTTGCAGCAGATTCCGTTTGATAGCTTTAGGCACAAGGCCTTCCGATTATCTTCCGCCGGGCTCCGCCTGACTGAAGGCGCAGAGGGGGATACCGTCTTCGTCCAGAACGAAGACTCTGACATAGCTGTACTCCTCAGTCCCGAGGTCGAAGGTGACGGGCGTGTCGGCGGCAAAGGGCCCTGTCATGGACCGGGCCGCGGCCATCTGCCCGTTCTCCCGGTAGGCGGCGCACCAGGCTGCGGCGCCGGAGTCGGCGCAGGACAGCGTCACGGTCACCCGGCTTCCGGCCGGCGCGACGCGCTCGATGACGGCGCCGCCCGCGACATGCACGGTCCGGGTCGCCGCCGGACTGTCGGCCATGCCCGGGCAGACCGCGATGGCCTGAACGGTCGTATCGCCGGTCATGCGGATGGGTCCGGTGTAGCGCGTGCTGCTCCGGGTGGGCGTGGTTCCGTCGGTGGTGTAGTAGATCACGGCGCCCTCCGGGCCGGTGATGGTGAGCTTGCTGCCGGGCTCCATCGCCCCGGCGGCCGGGGTGAATGACGGGGCCTCGGCCCTCTGCTGCCCTCCGCCGGTGCCGAAGGCGATATAGTCTGCGCCCATCGCGGTCCCGGCATAGCTGCGCACCCCGCCAACCACGGTGAGCTTCAAAGCCTCGCCCATGGGTACGGCCGCATGCAGCAGCACCGTGCGGGTATAGGCGAGCTGCACCGGATCGATGTTGGCAGGCACTCTGCCCAGTTCGACTGATTCGACCGCACTTACCGCATACCTGACGCCCGCGGGACCGGTCAGGTTGTAGCCGGCCGGATCCAGCACGTCGTCTTCCTCCATGTAGCGGCTGAAACGGACCAGGACGCCCTCCTCGGTCCACTCCACCGTTTCCACCGTGGGAGCGCTGTCATCGATCAGCGGGATGTTCACGTCGAGCTGCGGCGGCAGCACGGGCAGCAGGGCGCCGGCGTCCTCGCCGTTCAGCGTCAGCTTCGCCGCCTTCACGGTGGCGGCGGCGTCCAGACGGCTGGTGGCGCGGCGGCCTGCGTATTCCGCCATGACGAACCACAGGCCCTCGGGCACGAACCACTGATACAGGCCGTCCGGGCCGGTGACCTGAACGGGATCGGCCGGGTCAAGGCCCTCCACGCCCTCGGCGACGCGCAGCTCCGCGATCAGGGACTCCTCGCCCTCCCGCAGCAGGTTGCCGGACTCGTCCACGGCGTAATAGAGCGTCACCGTCGCGCCCCGGACCGGATTCTCCAGCACGCCGTCATAAACGACGCCGGAGGGATCGAAGCAGACGGAGAAGCTGCTGCCGTCGCCGTCGGGCTTGTCTTCGCCCTTGCAGTCGTCATCGTCCGCCTGATAGGCGTGGGCGCGGATGATCTTGCTGATCGAGGTGTAGACGGTCTCGTAGGTCTCCACGAACTCCTTGCGCACGGCGTTGTTCACCGCGCCGCCGATCCAGCCGACCACCACGCCGCCCAGGGTGATGGCCAGGCTGGCAGGGGCCGCCACCCCGGAGCAGGCGGCTGCCACGCCGCAGGCGGTGACCGCGGTGTTGGTGCCTGTGACGATCATGTCGGTGGTCTCGGTCTTCTTGTAGGCCTTCTGGAACTTGTCAAAATTGTGCTGCACGAGCTGCTTCTGGCCTTCGGTGAGCTTCTGATAGCAGGGAGAGCCCATGAAGCGTTCGATGTCACGATACATAGTGTGGTTGTCCAGCGTGCGGTGCGACCAGCCGTCAAGACCCTGCCAGATGTCCACCACGCCCAACACGGCGCCGCCGGCGTTCGTGATGCCTTTGTTCATCTGCAGCGCCTTACTGGTGTCGTTCAGCAAGTCGATAGTGGCGGCGTTGGTGCCCAGAACGGCGGAGGAGCCGCCTGCCGCGCCCATGCTGCTCTTGGTCTCCTCATAGCGGCCGTAATGGCCGTTGAACTCCATCAGCGATGCGGTCTCGGCGACAGCTGCCGGGAAGCCGGCGAAGCCGCCGCCCAGGTTGGCGGTGGCGAAGGACAGATGCGTGCCGTTGGCCTCATCAGCCAGGAAGGTCAGCGTGACATAATAGAGGCAGCTCTCCGGATCGAGGGTATCCGGGTCCAGATCCGTCAGCACGAACTGATCCACGACGACGTCCCCGAGCCGGGTCCGGCGGTGCTCTGTGGCGATCTGAGCGGCCTCCAGCTTCTCCTGAGCGTAGTATTCCGCGCCGTCATACATCAGGGACCGACTGTACTCGCCGGGCCTGCCGCTACCGTCGGACTGCTGCTGCGCGGCGATCTCGTTGAGCCATTCCCGCGTCGTCCGCTCACTGTTGAAGGCGACGCCGTAGCTCGTCAGATCGACGCCGTAGCCCCCGAACTGCGCCACGGCGTCCGCAAAGGCCTCGGTCATGGTCTTTTCCGCCCCGGGCTCGGTGGGATCGGCGCCGGTCAGCAACGCCTCCGTCCCATTCCAGCGCAGTTCAAAGCTGTCTTCGGCGCTCTTGCCCGCCAGATAGCTCCCGACACCCTCGCGGAAGGCGGCGAGATAATGCTCGAGCTGCGACTGGGTCCCCTTGTCCGCGGCCCAGACCACGTCGTATTCCGGATCGTCCAGCGTGACGCCCGTGGGACCGGGGACGGGCTGATACAGCGTCTCGGCGTGGGTGACGGCCCGGGCCAGATGCTCGGAGATGGTGCCGCTGTAGACGCCCCAGCTCTCCTGCTTGGCAGGGAGGAAGCGGATCACGCCGTCGGAGGTATAGACCTTGAACACCACCTTGACCGGATCGCCCTGCTCGTCCGTCCAGCCGGGCATGTCGTCCAGATTGTCGGGGTTCTCAAAGGCAGCCGTGAAGCGCACGTTGTCCATGCCGATGGCGCTCCAGTGGCTGTAGTGGTCGCCCACATTGATGCAGGGATGCGTATGATAGTCCAGATAGTCCCAGTCCATCGTGAACGAGCGGAGCTGGGGTCCCCGGGCCCAGTGATAGATCCAGAGGGCTTCCCCGCGGCGGCCGTCCTCATCCACGACGTAAAGCTCGTGGACGGTCAGCAGCTCGTCGTCGGTCCCCGGAAGCCTGATCCTGTTGGATCCACTGCAGATCGGGCCGACGGCCCGGCCGTTGTCGTAAAGCGTCAGGGTCTGGGAGGCAGATGCCGTCAGCGTCAGCGTCACCGTGTCGTCACAGACATGGGCCGAGGGGGTGCTGAGGGCCAGGCCGGGCCGCTTCACCCTGACGGCGCCGACCGGCTGGCCGCTGAACTCGCCCCCGTCAAAGGTCCCGTTTGCGATCAGGCTGAACTCCATGTCCAGATCAAGGCGCTCGCTGGTGACCAGCAGCGTATAATCGCAGGGCAGTTCAATGGGCTCGTCAAAATAGAAGAAGGTGTCCTCAAACGTCACAGAGTCGTAAGGGATCGTCTCGCCGTTGATGATCAGGGCCTTGAAGCTGGCGCAGTTGCCGCGCACAGGGCTGTAGACCAGCCGGGTCAGCCTGCCGTTTTCACACCCCTTGTCCAGACCGATGCTCCCGGAGACGCGCACCAGCTCCGCCTCGTGGGAGAAGCTCTCCCGGTCGGCCCGCATGGTGGAGGCGGGCTTGGTGTAATAGAGTGCGTTGAGCGAAGCCGCCTCACTGACGGTGCCGCCCTCCAGCTCCGTGATCTCGCCGTCGCGGAGCTCCACATTCTCCCAGACCCGGGCGACGTTGTCCGGGTCGAGCTCGGCGATCGGCTTCCGGGCGGCGGTGAACGCGGCCTGGTCGCTCAGCAGTGCCAGGGTAAAGGTCCCGGTCTTCTCCTCCGCGGGACAGGTGAAGCCGAAGTCATACTCCGTACTCGATAAGATAAAGCTGTCCGACGCGCCGATGTATTCGCCGTCCCCGTCATACCACTGCATGCAGTAATACCCGGTCAGTGCGGCGCCCAGCTTCACCAGCACGCCGGGGTTCAGCGCCGGGGCGAAGGCGACCGCCCCTCCGGCGCCCTCCATGGTCACGGTCTGCGGCGCCGTCTCCTTGAACAGCGGGCCGGTCAGCTCCACGGTCATCGTCTCCGGCATGGTATCTCCGCTGAGGCTGTGGCGGCTCGTTCCGCTCAGCTCGCCGCGTTCCAGCGAAACGCCGCCGAAGTCGGAACCGGGGAAGCGCAGCCTGCTCGTATCGTTCGGCAAGGACGCAGTCAGAAAGCGCTGCACCAGCGATGCCTGTCCCGCGGTATCCGTCGCCTGCGGCTCCAGCGTTACGGCGAGTTTCAGGTTCTGCAGCTTCAGATCCCGGGTCATATTGCCGAAGGGGTTCTGCAGCCTTTCGCGCGTCCCGCTGTCGTCGACCCCCAGAACCGCCTCCGCACCCTCGAAAAGCCAAAGGGTATAGCGGCCCTCTGCGTCCGTCTCCGCCGTCACGGTCCGCTGCATGCCGGCATAAACCTGGCTGGCCGTGACGGTGGCATAGGGGACCGTCACGTTCGTATCCCGATACGTCACCTTGCCGGTGACGCGGACCGTGCGCTCCAGCCTCTTCGGGACGACGCGCAGCAGGCTGCCCCAGGCGATGGAGGCGCTGTAGGTCTGATACCAGTCATAGTCGGGATAAACGTCAGAGCTTTTGACGCCGGAGAGAACGGCCTTGTAATCCCCTTCTCCGCTCAGCATCAGCGGGAAGAAAGCGGCGTTGCCGTTTACCGTGAGGTGAGAGAGCGTATAGTCCTCCGTCTCCTCCAGACCGGGCACGTCCAGCCCGGTGACGACGGACCAGCGGGCGTCCGCGGCCGTGAGGGTGAGCCTGCCCACGGTGTGCCCGTCCACAGTGCCGTCATAGGATGCGATGACGGCGGGCGCGCAGTCGATGTTGGCGCAGAGCTCCAGGCGCGTGTAGCTGCGCCCCTCCCGGGCCGTGATCTCCAGACAAGCGCCGGACAGATCCTCCGGCTCGTCGTAGACGGCAGACCAGAGCATGTCGCTCTGCGTCAGGCCGCCTTCCTCATACACACCACGCAGCCAGACAAGGTTCGTCACGCGTTCCAGCGTCGGCAGAACGACCACGTAGTCGGTGTGGAGCCACTGAGCGTAGAGGGTCAGATCCGCGTCCTCGGACCAGACCTGCCCGGGCAGATATTCCGTCCCGCTGCTGTCGGCGGCGGTGTTCCAGCCGTTGAAACGCCAGCCCTCCGGCGCGGCAAAGGTGGAAGCGGGGCGCAGCACGGTGCCGATGCCCTCCTGCTTCTGGTCCGTCACGTCCGCAGCGTCGCCGCCCTCGGGGTAATTGGATTTATACGTGAGATCGAAGGCCATGGTCCAGCTGGGATCGTGGAAGGTCACGGCGATCGGAGCGGTGCAGAAAAACTCCCGCTCGGCGCCGCTGACCTCCGCGGTGAGCTTGACGCGGTAGACGTAGTCGAAGCTCTCGCTGGCGAGCTGCAGCCCATCGCCCCACTCATTCTGATAAGCAGCAGTAAAGCCGCTAAGCTTTACAGTGCCGCCCTCAATGGATACGCTTCTGTCATCCGAGCTGCTCCACGCCGGGTTGTAAAGCGTGCGCTCCGCATTGAACGGATAGCTGACGATGCTGTCCTCGGAGCTGCCGTCGCGCTTGATATAGCTGCTGCTGTCGGTCAGCAGATCGATCCGCTTCACTGTCACCGCGTCGGCGCTGACCGGCGTGCCGTCGGGCAGCGTCAGACCGCTCAGGCGCAGATCATAGGTCCCGTCGGTGTAAAGCCGGCTGACGGGCGCATCACTCCCCGTCCGGTAAAAGGCCGCCGTCATGGCGCCGGGCCCCTCATAGAGCCCGCTGCTGTCCGTGATGTGATACGCGCCGGACCAGTAGATGCTCCTGTCCTGGCGGTGGAAGAGCACGAAGCGGTACCAGCCGGGCGCAGGATAATACAGCATGTTCCTGCCGGCGTAGTACTGCAGCGACATGCCGCCCGGCACCTGCAGCGTCCCGTCGTCATACTGGTGATCCCAGTCGGTGGAGACGCCGGCGGGCACGACGTAGGTGTCCCAGGAGCCGGAGGAGGTGGAGCAGCGGAGCTGATAGTAGCCCGCGTCCGCGATGGTGTCGCCCTCCCGCGGGACGCGCTCGTCCTCCGGTCCGTCCAGCTTCATCAACGCAAAGCCGCACCAGCTGGTGCCGGGACCGCTCATATAGAAGTGCAGCGGATCGCTCAGGTCGATCTCGCTGCCCTCCAGCCGCTCCGCCGCGGCCGAGTCGGCCGCCGCGTGCTTGTATATCCAGAAGTTGTTTTCCGCAAACTCCGCCATGCTCCAGCCCGCCGACGTTGGCACCACCGCCAGCGTCGTCGTCGGCAGCAGGCTCAGGCACATCGCCGCGGCGAGGAGAAGGGACAGGGTCCGTTTTCCAAGCGTTGCTCTCATATCGTTCGCCTCCGTGTTTCCGTGTTGCAGCTTTAGATAACTTACCTATTATAAATTATCATAAAAGCAGCGCTCTGTACAGGGAGGGGAACCCCGCCTATGCCCTTGAAAACATCAAAAACAGGCTTCCCTCTTTCGAACGGAAGCCTGTCGGGACGGATTCAGCTGTAACGGTCAAAGGCCGATCATCGTGTTATGGTAGAGCTCCGTCAGACCGGAGCGGGTCGCCGTGCCGGTTTTGCGGTAGAGCCGGGTCACGTATTTCTGCAGGGCCTTGACCTGGATGGAGAGCCGATCGCTGATGACGGTCTGCTTGTCCTCGGTGAGCACCAGCTCTCGCAGCACCTCCGCCTCCCGGGGCGTCAGAGCGTATTTCTCCCTCATCCGGTCAAAGGTGGCCTCCTCCGAGAGGAGCGCCGGGGCAGACGTCCCTTCGGGAGGGTCCGTGAGATCAAAGCCGCCGCTGATGCTCAGCAGGAAGATCGTGACCGCGAGACCGCCGAGATTCAGCGCCAGCACCGCGGCGGCGGGAAGCGCGGAGAGATGCAGCAGCCCGCCCAGCAGCACCATCCCGCTGTCGAGCATCCTGCCCATGGAGGCCCACAGCGCCGGATGAGTCGTCTGCGGCGCCAGCCGCCAGAAGGTCAGGTTATAGTAGGAAACAGACGCGGCGATGGCGCAGTAAAACAGGCACATGTTCAGCCAGTACGCGCCCTCGCTGTCGTTCAGCACGGAGTTCAGCATGGCGGCCAGCGCGATGCACAGCGCGGCGATCGGCACCAACCTCCCCCGCCGCTTCTCCCCGACGGCAGCAAAGAGCAGATAACAGGGAATAAGCGTCAGCCGAGGCCAGCTGTAGACGTTATACTCCGTGTAGCCGGACTGGATCTGCAGATGATGGATATAGCCGTTATAGAAGCTGGTGAACAGAAGAAAAGATGCCGCGATCAGGCAGACGAACAGCATCTGCCGCATCGTCGCCGCCGCTTCGGGCGCCTCCGGCTGCGTCTGCGAAGCGCTTCGCAACAGAAGCGACGCCAGCAAGGCGAGGGCGGCCGCCGCGAAAACGGGCAGGAGCGGCGTGACGCCCCACCGGAGCTGCAGGACATACTGCAGCGCCACGGCCGCGGCGCAGCCGATCCCCATGCTCCGGGCGGTCTTCTCCCCCGCCGCCGTCTCAAGGCTCATACGGTGATAGACCGCGCCGCCCAAAAGGCCGAGGCAAGGCATCGACGCATACGTGACGGCCAGATAAAACGGCGAGTCTCTGCCTGCCAGCAGCATCGCCACCGCCCCGGCGGCAAAAACGGCCAGAACGGCGCAGAGGAGCCCACGGCGGGCGCGCTCCCCGCGGAGCAGGCGATCCGCCGCGGCATAGGCCAGAAAGCCGAGGATCACGAACACCTGCAGGGCGTAATAGACCATCTCCCGCCGCGCGGCGGAGAGATAGCCCTCGCCGGCGCGGTTCCCCAACCCCAGCACGGTGAGCTGCAAAAACATAAAGGCGGCGAACAGTCCGGTCAGAGCCAGGTTCTTTTTTGCTTTCTCTGGCATGATGCTCGCCTCCCCCATCGTTGATTACATTATTATAACAGACTCCTGCGGTTCATTCAATATCAACCGGGAACGCTGCGGGGCGCGAAACCTCCCGGCAGCGGTTCTGAAACGCTGTATGCTTTATTACACAGCTTTCGCCCGCGAAGCACTGCAAAATAACGGCGCCGCAAGCCGTGCGGGACCGAGATGCCATCTGACAGTGATTCAAAAACCGCTCAGCCGATCTCATATGATATCGTACTTTGCTATCACCCAATCGAATCGCTTCAGATCCAGTTCTCTGCCGCAATATTGGCAGGTCTTGCCTTCCATCAGCGAGAGGCTGGCGCCGCAGCCCCTGCACGTCAGGACAGACGCGGCGCACACCGCCTGCGTCTTGCAGCCGGCGTCCTTGATCATGGTCATCTTCAGGCGTTCGTTCCGTTCTTTGATCCTGTCTCCGCTGAGCTCCAGAAGACGAAGGTCAGCATTGACTGTCGCGGTCTGAAGCTTATTATCTCTCTGATACGACTCCATGGTCATGCTCTGACAATCGACGTCCACCACGTTTCTGTATCGCTCAATCAGCGAAGTCATGTCGTTTTCGGAGAAAGCGTTGATCTCTGCCGGTGATTCGGCGTAGTGTATGGCGGAAAGCTTATTCTGGATCCCTCCGAAAAAGCTCTGCATGGAGAAGAGAGGATCGCTCCTCCGGACCTCCTCCGCCATCATCCTCTCCTGCTCTTCTTCTTGTTTGCGGCCGTAGATCATCTTTCGCTTCATCGATTTGGAATGCGCGCTGATCAGAAGCAGGACGGGTGCAAGCAAAGCCAGAAAGATCGACTGAAGGCCCCAGCCTAACAATCCAAGCAAGCCCGCGGTGAAAAGTCCCACGAGCAGCTTCAGGAAGAAATTCTCCTCCGGAATATAGACAAACGGCCCGATCAGACCGAAATAGATCAGCGGAAGCGTGACGATCAGCGTGGTCCAGGGATACATCACTTGTTTGACCGCTTTTGTTTTGCTGGCGTTCGTGCGGAAATCGCGTCTCAATCCAAAGCTGTCGACCCTGTCTTTCAGATCTTCGACCGTGAACCGGGTGCCGCAGTAATCGCAGCCGTCCAGCAGGTTCTCTCTTGTGGTCGTATTGCCGCAGTTGGGGCAGACGACCCTGTTCCCGCCGACCTGTTCTGCGGAGAGCAGTGTAAAGTGCGCCACTTCACTGTCTTTGATGCGCTTGATGATTTTCCCGCTTTCCCGGATCGTCCTTAAGGCGGATATCTCCTCGTACACATCATTCACCTGATATCTGCCGTCAAAGTATCGATTTTCTTTGATATAACTGTCCTTTCCGGAATAAGCCCTGCGCACGGAATCCATTTCCAAAGTCAGATGGTGCTTCAGCATGCGCTTCTTCTGAAGGGCAGTACTATGCCACATCAATTGAGAGGCGTAGTTCTGAAGAGACGCGTTTGCTTCTTCGCGTTCATTGGAAAGATAATCGCTGTAGCTTTTGCGAAAGCCGCTCAATCTGCGCGTAAGCCTGTCTGTATCTTCCATTACCGGATAGTTCGGAAAGAATCTTTCCAGAAATCGCGGCCATTTTTCCCCTGTCTTGTCGTATTCCAGATAGAGGACAAACATCGCCAGGAAGGTGCCAATGCACAGGGCAAGGAAGCCCAGACCGACCATGCCGTTTATATGGACGGTCCTGGGCGCATAGATGACGATCAGCGCAAGACCCGCCATCCAGATCGCTCCGGGACCGATCAGGCGCATGTAATTCATTTTGTACCTGTTCATTTTCTTCTCCCTTTCAGCAGACGGAATGATCCTTGGTTTCCGGACTGACAAGTCCCGCTCGGTATGAACCTATTATACCCATTACATCTATTTCTTTCAAGCTGAAGAAGCGATCAAACGGCTCCTGTGGCGTCGGGATCGTATACCAATTGAAACTCTTCACAGACGACCGGTGCGCGTTCGGTAAACGCTTTGTCGATTCTCGCGAGCTCGCGCGTCAAAAAGTCGATGTGGACCGTTCTCCAATACTCCAATGACCTGTCGCCTTCCCCTTCTTTACAGGCGTGTTCCCGTGAAACCTGATCGAATGACGTCACATATACTCTCGTCGTCTTCACGATGCAGACCGCTTCTCCCCGGGAGTCAAGAATTACGCTGTAATCGCCCGCTTTGGGGAGCGGTTGGCCCTCTGCCTGATACAGATCATATGCCGAACAGGTGGCAGTCTTCACCCCTTTTTTGACCAGCGCTGCCAGCTTGTCCGGCGCGTCGCCGAACGGCCAGGCCTCGTAAGTACCGGTCAATCCGGCCTGCCTCCATAATTCTTCTGCCGTCATCGTTTCCCCTCCGTCAAACCGGGATATATATGGGTTAATTATACCCATCACATTCGCTGCTTTCAAGCATCAGAAGGGACCGGACCGCTCCTGCGCGGCAAGGACCGGGCAAAAGGTCAATTGCATACTTGGTAAACAAGACACTTCCCGCGTTCACGCCGCACAATATGTGATCCCGTACCCCCGAAAGGTGGTAGCAAGTCGCCGAAAAGAGAGTATACTTAATGCATACAGTTAGGCGTTATATTCAGTCAGGTGGCGCCGCCGTACAGACAAGGAGGTATCGTCATGAAACACACGGAACGATTAAAGAAACTGCTTTCGCTGCTGCTGGCGGCGGCCATGTGCGCCGGTCTGGCGCCCGTGCTGGCCGCAAACACGCAGGATGAGCCCGCCGCGCCGGTCGAAGCGACTGCAGCGACGGAGGCGGCTGCGGCCGCCGAGGCGTCGGACGTCTGGGACGCCATCGACGCTTTTGAGGACGCTGCCTTCGCCTCGATGCCCGCGCTGATGGGCGACGAGGAACGCACCGAGAACGATTACGCCATGCTCTCCGAGCAGGTGGAGCAGCTCGTCACCGCGCGGGAAGACTTCGTCGAGGGCAGCCTGCACCGCAACGGTTCGTTCTTCTACTGGCGCACGACGAACGGCGATATCAACGGCTACTCGCCTTATGAGCGCTCGCTCAACTATCTTGAGCAGGCCGCGGACAACCAGAGCTGCGAGGCTTATGTCGGCGGCGAGGAGCTCAGCGGCCTGACCGGCGGCGAGCTCGTCGAGCTGATGGCCGCGACGCCCACGAACCACGATATCACCGTCATCAACCCCTGGCTGAATTTCTATGTCCCCGAGACGGGGAAAACAGAGGCGTTCTCCCAGTATCCCTACAATGAGGCAAAGCTGACGGCGAAGGTCACGGGCGGCAGCGCCTATCACCTCACGGGCACCGACGCCACGATCGACGCCGTAGCCCGCGCGTTCTCCAACTGCGGCGTCGTGATCATTTATACGCACGGCAACACCGATTACGGCTACGGGCCTTACAGCGCGGGACATCTGGGCGACCAGACGTCCAGGGCCAACTGCTCGTACATCACGCTGCGCTCCGAAGCGGGCATCACCGAGCTCGATAAAACCGAAGCCGAGGGCGAGTTCGGCACGTATGCGCACTGCTTCAAGAGCGCACGCCACCGCTTGTGCGTCGACGGCTTCGTCATCAAAAACCACATGCCCACAAAGGCGCCCAACAGCCTGGTCTTCGCGCTGAGCTGCCTGCTGATGTCCACCGACAAGACGTGCGGCCCGCTGCTGGACAACGGCGTGCACACCTTCTTCGGCTTCACCCAGGCGGTGTATTTCAAGGGCGGTGAGGAAATGCTCGGCCTCTTCTTCCGCGGTCTGCGCGAGGGCAAAACCGCTGGCAGCGCATTCGCCTATATGAAGGAGAAATACGGGTATGACTGGGACGTCACCGACGTGCTTTTCAACTCCTATAACAGAACAAGCGAGATGTTCACATACGAGTATGCCCTCCAGAAGCACTATGCTTTCCCTCTGCTCGTCTCGCCCCAGTCGCCGTACCCCGGCCACGGCAACGTCGACAAGGTGACGACCCCGCGTTCCGATTGGATGCTGACGCCGGAGAGCGGAAGAGTCGTCAAATACTTTGTCCACGAGATCGTCTCCCAAGTGTCGACGTATTATCCGATCTGCACGCGTGTCGACGGCGCGGAGCCGGGTAAGCTCGAAGTCGTTTCGAAGCCGGCCTCGGCGACTTACACCACGTTCACCGTCTCCCAGGACGACGGCATGATGTGTTTGAGGGTCTCCACGAACGACAGCGGCGATATCAAAGGCGGCCTGATGGAGCATACCTGGACATACAAGCAGCCCGACGGGCGGGTGGTGACATATTATCTAAAAACGGTGCTCCTCGCCCGGCCGCGCAGACTCACGAACTGGACGCAGCGGGCGTCGATCCCCTTCGGCAAGGAGACCAGTATCGACCTTGAGACCAGGCTGCCCGAAGGCGCCAACGTCTTCGCCGCAGACGTCGAGAGCGGCGAGCTGCCCGAAGGCATGTCGCTGTACTTCAGGTTCAATTCGGCGGCGCCCGCGTTGATCGGCACGCCCACCAAACCGGGCGAATACAAGGCCGTACTGCGCATAGTGAACACTGACGGCAGCGAGACGCGGCTGTCTCTCGCCGTCACCGTACTGCCGACGGCCGAGTATTCCACGAGCCAGAACGTGACGGTCGTCGCCGACGGCAGCAAGCAGAGCATCGAGCTCAAGAGCGGCGCGCTGAACAGCGCTGTCACCGACATGAAGGTCGTCGACGGCCAGATCCCCGGCATGTTCTTCTCGTGGTCGATGGACGAGGCTCCGATGCTTTGGGGCACGCCTACGGTGGCGGGCACCTATACCGTCGTCGTCCGCATCGTGCGCGCCAACGGAGGCGTCTGCATGCATACGATGACCATCCGCATCGTCGGCAAGGCGGAAACCGTGGATCACTATCTGATCGACCTGACGCTGAACTCGGCGTCGCTGACGGTGAACGAATACGAGCTCACGGTCAAGCCCTCGCTGGAGGTGGCCGCCAAGTTCGGCCAGATCCGTATTTCGGAAAAGACGTCCCTTGACGGCGCAGAAGGTCTTTGGACCCTTGTCGACTTCGATAAGGACGGCACGGACGATATCAGGATCGAGCGGCTCCAGGGCGGCTATGAGATCACCAAGGCCAGGACCTCGTCGCTGGGCGACGGCAAGACGCTCAAGCTCAGCGCCGCGGCGATCGACTATCTGGGCAAGAACTATCACGATCTGACATACGCCATCACCGGCCCGACGGCAGCCGTGCCCTACGCCGAGGAGATCGAGATCCTGCAGCTCCGCCGCTATGACCTCTATATCGACGGCGTGCAGGTGACCTCGGCCAACCGCACCAATATCCTGTCCAACGGCGTCTTTGTGTTCGACGGCGTGCAGACGCTGACGCTCCGCGGCGGGTATACGGCCAAGCAGACGGCCAAGCCGCTGATCGAAACGGGCATGCCGCTGTCGATCGAGACCAAGGCCAGCAGTCAGCTGCAAGCCTCGCAGGCCGTCATCAAATCGACTGCCGCGCTCTGGATCACGGGCGGGAACAGCCTGACGATCAAATCTGAGAACCAAGAGGGCGTCATCTGTACGGGCGGCCGTCTGCGGCTCTACGGCACGGGCCTGACGATCTCGGGCGTGACTGCGCTCAGGGGCGGCGGCTCAACGATCCTGTACGTCTCCGGCAGCGACGCCGTGCTGAACGGCAGGCAGAACGCGGTGTCCGGCTTCGGCTCCCTCGACCTCAACTACTGCCTCGTCGAGCTTCCCGAACACGGCGAGCTCCGAAACGGCAACATCTGCGGCGCGGACGGCAAGCCGGCTGCCAGCGTCAGATTCTCCAATTACAATAAAAAGTTCGACCTGACGATCGGGGGCGATCCGGTCACCGACCGCAACATGTACGACATCCTCGGTGACGGGACGTTCAGCTACAACGACGACAACAAGACGCTCTACGTCTACAAGAGCGCCGCGTATCATTTCGCCGGGGCGCTCGTCGAGAGCAGCATCAATGAACTGAAGATCTGCGCCTCCGAGCCCGTGACGCTGTCGAACGACGGCCACGTCTTCCTTTTCACACAGAGGGCTTCTTTCACAGGCGAGCCGATGTCGCTGAACAGCAAAAACGGCGCGGGCATCGCGGCAGCCGGCGATTTCAGCTTCTACCTGTCCGACGTCACGCTCAACTTCGAGGGCGCGCGCGGCCTGTATTGCACCGACGGCAGGACATGGCTGTCGCTGTATAACGTCTCCTCGTTGATACACTCCACGGTGGGCGCCGTGGAGGGCTTCCGAAGCGTGACGGTCTCCGGCACGGCGTACGAGATCAAGACGCCCGAGAACGCACAGGAAAAGGACGGCGCGATCCGCAGCGCCGACGGCGAAGTCGCAAAGGACGTCGAGATCGTGTGCTACAAGACGTACGGCCTGAGGGTGAACTGGTCGCTCGTGTCTGAGAACAACCGCGCCGATATCCTCGGCGACGGTCACCTCTCCTTCGACGGCGACCATACGCTGACCATCAGCGGCGACATCGAGGTCAGCGGCGAGACCGGTATCGATAATTACATCGACGGGCTGATCCTCTACGTCGAGAAGGACAGCACGATCACCGGCAGCTATTTCAGACCGTTGGCAACCTGGGGGTACGATATGACGATCACCGGCCCCGGCAAGCTGACGCTCATAAACACGGATGCCGAGGGCGCGGGCATCGAAACGGCTTACGGCTGCACGCTGACGATCCGCGACGCCGACGTGACGATCAAAGCGGGCTGGGGCATCTACGGCAGCTATGAGGATACGCTCATCATCGACCACAGCCGAGTGGTCATCGAATCGAACAATCCGAAGGCAGACAGGGGCGGCGTGATCACAAGCTTTGTGGACGTCACGCTCGACAACGTCCGCGCCGTCGAGCCCGAATCCTGGGTTTTCAACAGGGGCGCATTCTACGAGGAGGAGGGCGGCAGCTATCTCAAGACGCTGCACCTTGAGCCTCAGTACCAGTTCCCGCTGTACATCACCGGCGTTCAGGTCAATGAGGACAACCTGACCGACGTCCTCGGCGACGGCGTGTTCTCCTTCGACGGCGAACACACGCTGACCGTCAACGGCGCGTGTACGGCCGCGATGACGGACATCATCCGCAGCGCGGTGCCGCGCCTCATCATCGATTTCAAACCCAACAGCAAGCTGGTCCTGACCGGCTACGGCTCCGCGATCCGCCTCAACGAAAGCGCCGTACTGCGCGGCGGCCCTGTGACGATCGAGGCCTATGAGGATCATCTGCCCGTCGCTTCTCTCAGCGCGATCAGCGTCCAGGAGGAGGCGTCGCTGACGCTCGAGTGGCTGACGATGAACGCCAAGTCCGTGTACAGCGCGATCACCGGCCCCAGCGGCTACATCGACTCGAACCTTCTGATCGATCACTCTGTGCTCACCCTTGATTCCGTGAACGAGGGCTTCGCCATCGACTATTTCAGCGGCGTCACGTTCACGGGCTGCGTCGTCGAGGAACCGTTTGACGGCGGCTGGGAGATGTACATGGATTACTACCGTCTGCTCAACGCCGACGGCTCTCCGGCCTCGCACATCTATATCAGGGTCATCGCGGAGAGCACCAGCGTCGTCACCGTAACGGCGGATGAAACGGAGATCGAATACGACGTCCAGCTGCCGGACAACGGCCGCAGAGCGCGCATCATGACGGCGCGGTATGATGCGGACGGCCGCTTTATCGGCGTCGATTTCCAGGAGATCATTCAGTCCGGCCGGGCCGCCGGCACGGTCGTATCCGAGCCCGGCGCCGGCAGATACCGCCTGTTCTTCATCGATGAGGAGAATGCCCCGATCCATGAAGACATGGCGGCCGAATAGCGCAGACAGGAGGACGGAGATATGTTCTATTTTGTCAGACACGGGCAGACGGATTACTCTGAACGCGGCACCAAGGTCTTTCAGGGCTTCGGCGTCAATCTGGCGCCGCTGTCCGCGGTCGGCGTGCGCCAGATCGAGGAGACGGCGAAGGACGAGCGCCTGCGCGGCGCCAGCCTGATCCTCAGCTCGCCCTACACGCGCGCCGTTCAGACGGCTGCGATCCTGTCCAAAGCGCTACAGGCCGATATCGTTATCGAGACAGACCTGCACGAGTGGAAGGCCGACAAGACCTATCGGTGGCCCGGGGAGGAGGCGGCCGAGGCGGCCCATCAAGAGTATCAGGCCTGTGGCGGCCGGTATCCCGACGGCGAGGAGCGTCCTTGGGAAACTGCCGCGGAGGCGCGCGAGCGCGTGCTCGCCGTGCTGCGGCGCTACGCGTCGTACGGCGACGTCGTCATCGCCTGCCACGGCATGATGATCGAGGCGACTACACAGGGCCATCACCCCGAAAACGGCGAGATCGTGCCGTTCGAGCTTGATTGAATCTGATCGGATAACGCAGTACGCCCCCGGCGGTCATCGACCGCCGGGGGCGTGTTTGTATTACGTGATTTTTCCCCCGACAGCGAACCGAGGAAACGCGTCAGGTTTGAGGCATTTTGAATTATCGATCCTTCTCCTTGTATGGCTTATTCCAGGAACCGATCTCAATCAGATTTCCTTCAGGATCCACAACGTAGCAAGTCCTCTGCCCCCACGGCTCGGTCGTAGGTTCCAGCACCGGTCCGGCGCCGTTTTCCACGGCATACCTTTTTGCGTTATGCCGTCATCACTGTTAATTGACTGTTTTTGCGTAATCCAACCATCTCTGATAAATCTCGCTGGGAGATTTGCAACCGGAAATCAAAGGTGCAAATCCATCGCATCGGTCTTGCCGGACTATCAGATGGTTCCCCATCCCAAGATTTACATAGACCCATCCATCAGTGACTTCCGAGTTAATCCCAAACATCCCAAATCGGCATTGATCTATAATGGGATAACCATTCTCTTTCAAGCACGAAAGAAGATGTTGCGTATAGGGCTTGGTTAATTCTCCATATTTGCAATACTGATAGAGGATGGGTTCTCCTTCAAAAGGAGCACTTTTGTAATCTATGTTCTCTTGGATTGTTCTCATACAGAAAACAGTATCATATTGTTCTTCAACGTATTCTAAGGAACAATTCCTGAATTCCACATTCGTGGCTCCAAGCGTCTCAATACGCCCCCTTGCCATCTCTATAGCTGCACTGCTTCTATCAATTGAAACAATTTTAGATTCAGGAAAAGTTGTTGCAAGGAACCCAGTCATATAGCCGGACTCACAGCCGACTTCTAATATTGTATCTCCAAAGAACTCTTTGTGGGAATCAATATAATTATAACTGGAAAGAGTACCTCGGCTATGACGTGAAGGAAATCGCCAACAGGCTCCATCTCTCCGACCGTCAGGTCCGCTATCTCCTGCAGAAGGCTGAAACCATCCGAGTGAAGTACATCAACGCCTAACTGGACAGCGGCACCGAGGACTGATCACCCACGGTGCCGCTGTTTTAACTATTTAGATGCCGTAGAGACCTACTCGCCATCTTTCGGAACAGGAATGTAAACCATCTTCAGTGGAATAACCTTCCGATACTTCTCACTCAGTTTCTCGTAGTATTTCAGGACCAGGCTGACAAGCTCATCCCCATCGATACCACGGATGATCGGCGTGTTCTCCAGATACTTCTTTGCATTCTTCGTGTAACTGGCCAAGGTAACAAATAGGCCGTAATCGCCCTCACGCATAGCGCCTTTAAGGGACTGGATCGTGGTCTCTTTAATATCGCCATCGCCGCTCTTGACTTGAACGAGAATGCGGGGAGGGAGCTCATCCTTATATGCGACGATATCAATACCGCTATCTCCTCCGTGCGGGGACAGCGTGGTACGGTATCCCATTGCCTCCAGTAGATCAGCAACGAATCCCTCCAAGTCATATCCCTTTAAATGACGCCCCAACTCCTTGAGAATAAAGTCTCTGGTGCTCTGGATGATCTCGTCTGCAGTCGCACCGACGCTCTCGTCCTCACCATCATCAGACGGCGGGACAACTTTTCCTTTACTCTCTAATGCAGCCAGAAACTCATCGGCATAGCTTTTTAGGCTGTATCGTCCCCGGTGCCGGTTACTGTCATGAAGCCACCCATGTTTTCGCCTGTGGTATTCGATTTGAATATAGCCTTACGGGTAATCCAGTCCGCACATTCCTTGGCGATCGAACGCTGCGTCATTTCATTGCGCAGCTTGATCTCAAATTCTGTTCCGTACAGGCTTGTCTCGCGGCTCAATCGGGGAATATAGAATTCGCGCCGCTCTTTCTGCGCACGCTCTTGTACGAAGGTAGGCGAGGTAAAAATGAAGCGGAACTGGTCAACCTGATCCAGCTGCTTCTTCAATTCCTGATATGCGTACATGGAAAAGCAAGCCGCTGCAATGGCTACGCGGCTTCCTTTCGTAATCGTAACGCGTAGATCGTCTCTGACAATATCGGTTACGTTGTTAAAAACCTTCATACGCTCATCCTCTCCATGTGGCGTTGCATCGGGAATTGCTTATGCTTCAACGTCATTGAGTATCGATTGAATATGCTTTTTGTACTGCCTCACCACTTTGGCAGGTGAGATGACCTGCATCCTGCCTCCGAACTGCGCCAGCCAGCCGAAGAACGTCGGGCTGATCTGCACGTGCACCGTGGCCGCGAGGGAGTCGTCGTTTACCGGCATCATAGGAACGTCCTCGCCGAACTTGTCGAAGACCGGCTCCACCAGCGCCCGGTCAAACTGCAGCACCACGTCTTCCGGCTCGCCGCCGTACATCTTAAACGCCTGTTCCGTGAATTCTGCAACACTGTCGATCTTGGCGATGGCCTTGGGGGACATGATCGAGTCCTCCACGACCTCCAGACGGTCGATGCGGTCGATGCGGTAGCTGGCCGTGCGCTTCGGGTATTTCTTGTTGTATGCCATAAGATAGTAGTTGTCTTCGTTGAAGATCAGCGCCACCGGCTCCAGGTAGTAGCGTTTCCGCTCGCCGCTGCTGGTCGTCACGTATTCGCGCTCAGCCTTTTCGTTCAAGTGGAAGTATCATGCTTTGTCTTGTCAACTTTGCGCAGACAGGAGGCGACGCTATTCTCAATTTTCAAGACTGCATAGACATCGTTTACTTGTCCAGCCTTGAGCGCTACGGTTGCGCCTACCTTGACCGGGATTTCATAGAGCGGGGTGCACTCAGGCAGATGTTCTTCAAACACTAAACCAAACTTTTTCTGCTTGGCAAGCTTTTCGACCTCCGCCGCGATTCGTGCACGAAGATCAGGATTATCGATCTGGGTTACCAGTTCATCTAAAATTGCCATTTATTTCGTCTCCTTGTCTGCAGCCTTCGGTGTGTTGACCGCGAGGATGTTTTTGATGTGCATTTCGTATTGCTTGATGACATTCGCCGGTGAGATGATGTGCATCCGGTTTCCGAACTGCGCCAGCCACCCGAAGAAGGTAGGGGCGATCTGAACATGAACTGTCGCTGCGCACGTGTTTTCGTTCACTGGCATCATCGGTGTGTTCTCACCGAACCTGTCATAGACTGGATCAATCAACGCCTTGTCGAACTGCAGCACTACGTCGACCAGTTCGCCACTGAACATCTTGAAGGCCTGCTCTGTGAATTCTGCCACGCCGTCGATCTTTGCGATGGCTTCATCTGAGAGGACGGACTCTTCTACAACCTCCAAGTGATCCATACGGTCAACACGGTAGCTCGCTGTCCGCTCCGGGTGCCTGCTGCTATAAGCCATCAGGTAGTAGTTGTCTTCATTAAATATAAGCGCGACCGGTTCTACGTAATAGCGCTTCTTTTCGCCTGTGGTCGTAGTTACGAAAACCCGCTCGGCTTTCTCGTTGAGATGGAAGTAATTGAACGCGATCTTCTTTCTCCGGATGATCGCATCCTCAATACCATCGACGGTGTAAAGGATGGATTCATTGGTGTGCTTCCGGGTATTGAAGCAGACCATGTTTTCTTTCAGCAGCTCCGCTTGATGGGATCCGCCCAGAGCGGCAACCTTTTCCACGAGCTCCGCCGTTTTCTTTTCCGTGACAAAGCTGGCCGCCTGCACAGCATCGATCAGAATTTTGATCTCCGGCACCGTGAGCTCATGCTCCGGAACGTAGTAGAACTTTTCTTTGTCCTTCAGGTAGCTCATGATCTCGAAGCCATTGTCCTGCATGACTTCGATGTCCAAACTCAGCGTTCGGACGTTGCTGGAAATGCCCATTTCATTAAGCCGTCTGCAAAGCTCGACGCGGGAGATGGGATGGCTTTCATCCGTCTCTTTGCGTAATAGCTCATACAGCTTCAGCAGCTTGATTTTTTGCATATTTGCAGCCATGCCGCCCCTCCTTCTTAAAACGGGTACAATTATACTTGTGTATTATACCACAAAACTCCCCGAATTTCAACAATTTAGCGTAATTAAATCCTTACTTGAGTGGATATTTTCCGTGAATAATTGGTTCAAGTCCGTACCCTTTGTCCCTTTTAGGCGTTCTTTGCATCTGCAAAGAACCGCAAAAAGGATACCAGCATTTTGACTCTGCTTTTGCCGCTGAACACAAAAAATTGGGCTCCGGAGAAACTCGACGACCGCTCCGAAGCCCGATTTAGGCTTATTTTGCCTGTATTTTCATGTTTTTGAGCCCAAAACGCAAGAAAAAACCTCTTTTGTCGTGGTAGACAAAAGAGGTTTCTTTTGTGGTGGACGATACAGGACTCGAACCTACGACCCCCTGCACGTCAAGCAGGTGCTCTAGCCAACTGAGCTAATCGTCCGAACGCAAGTGTTATTATACACACGGGAGGGGGTATTGTCAAGGGTTATTTTCATCTTTTTTTCTTTTTCGCCGTGAAAAGTTTGTAGGTTTGTCAAACATGTTGGACAGTGAACTCTAAAGGTGATAACCAACGGAGGGGCCGCATCGGGATGTTGT
>SVKN01000013.1 GCA_015068445.1 Oscillospiraceae bacterium
TAGGCCGCTTCGCCCACCGTGAACTCCACGGGGAAGTCGATGACGGCGTCCTTCGTGATGTAGCGGATGTTGGTGATGGTCTTGCCGCCCAGATCGTACTCGCCCAGGTTCCAGCCCAGCTCGGTGCCGCGCCAGATGTTGTACACATGGCGCAGGCCGTACTTCGCGCCCTCGGAATCGGTGAGCACGACGCCGGAAACGACGGTGGTGTTATCGACGCCCTCGGCGCCCGTGAGCTTGATCTCCACATCGGTGTGATGGCCGCCCACCGTGACGTCGGCGGTAACGCCCTCGACCTTCTTTGCTTCGCCGGTGACGGCGGAGAAGGTGAACTTGTCGCCCTCGACGGTGAGGGTCTTGTAGAGCGCGGGCTCCTCAGCCAGCTTGTAGTAGGCGTGATCGTTTGCCTCGAACAGGGCGTCCTTGCCCTCGTAGGTGGTCTCGGAAGTCTGGCCGCGGTTGGTGACGGAGATCGTCACGCTGCTGCTGTCGGTGATCTCGGTGAGACCCTCCAGCGCGGCAGCGTCCTGAACCAGAACGGGATAGATGACGCCGGAGATGTCGGTGCCGTCGCTGTTAACGTGATAGGAGCCTCCGGCCAGCGTGCCGGTGCGGGGCTTGTTCAGCGTGGAGGAGGTGACGGCGTCCACGTCGTCATCGCCCTCGGCGGCGTAGAACTCGGCGTAGGGGATGTTCATCAGGACGAAGGTCTTCTCGTCCGTATCGTCTGCGGTCTGGTTGACCTTGACGGCAATGTCGGCATACTTGCTGCTGACGACAGTGGCGGAATAGACGCCCTCGCCCTCCACGGGCTCGTCGAAGACGGGCTCGGACAGAGTGACGGTCTCCGCCAGAGCGCCTTCAAAGACGTTGACCCGCTTGGCCGCGCGGCCGGAGCCGACGGTATAGGTGACGGTCAGCGTCGTCTCGCCCAGATCGTCGGGCAGAGCGGCAAAGGTCAGCGTTTTGCCGTCGGTTTCAGCCGTGAGCTGGCCCTCGTAAACGGGCTTGACGGCGATCTCAACGGGATAGTCGATGACGGCGTCCTTCGTGATGTAGCGGATGTTGGTGATGGTCTTGCCGCCCAGGGCCAGTTCATCGTAGTTCCAGCCCAGCTCGGTGCCGCGCCAGATGTTGTACACGTGGCGCAGACCCTCTGCGGAGCCGTTGCTCAGCGTCAGCACGACGCCGGAGACGACCGTGGCGCTCTCTATGCCCTCGGTGCCGGTGAGCTTGATCTCCACGTCGGTGTGATGGCCGCCGTAGCCCACCTCGCCGGTGACGCCCTCGACCTTCCTGCTCTCGCCCGTGACGGCGGAGAAGGTGAACGCGCCGTTCTCAACAGTCAGCGTCTTGAAATAAGAGGGCTTCTCGGCCAGCTTGTAATAAGCGTGATGCGGGGCCTCGAACAGGGCGTCCCTGCCCTCATAGGTGGTCTCGGAGGTCTGGCCGCGGTTGGTGACGGTGATCGTCACCTTGCTTTCGTCGGTGATCTCGGTGAGGCCCTTCAGAACGGAATCGTCCTTGACGTAAACGGGATACACGACGCCGGAGATATCCGTGCCGTCGCTGTTGACGTGATAGGAGCCTCCGGCCAGCGTGCCGGTACGGGGCTTGTTCAGCGTGGAGGACGTGACGGCGTCAACGTCCTTGTCACCCTCGGCAGCATAGAACTCCGCGTAGGGGATGTTCATCAGGACATAGCCCTCCGCGCCGGGCTGCTGGGGCTGATCCGCCGACTCGGCGCCCTTCAGGGCGTTTTCCACGGCGGTCTTGAGGCCGTCGGAGCTGTGGGTCGCGCCGGAGATGCCGTCGACCTTGGTGGACTGATTGTCGATGATGCGCTTGGTCAGCAGATCGGCGTCGCTGCTGCCGAAGTACTCCTCATCCTCAAAGGGGTAAGAGGCTTCGATCTTGGCGATCTTGCCGTTTTCGACCGTGACCTTGACGGTGATGTTGCCGCCGTTGCCCAGGGCCTTGCCCTCATAGACGCCGTCCTTGAGCGTGGACTCGGTGTAGTCGTCGCCCTCGGGCTTGTCGCCGGCGCTGGAGCCCGAAGAGCTGCCGGTGCGGCCGGTCCTGGAGGTGTCCTTGCCGCCCTTGGCCTGCGAGACGCAGGCGCCCATGGCGGTCAGCAGGCCCTTGGAGGAGCCCGTGGCGCCGGAGACGGCGTCGACGCCGTCGGTGGTCTGCTTTTCAAGCACGGTGTCGATCAGGCGGGAAGCGCGGTTGTAATAGGCGTAGGTCTCCTTGTGGGACAGGACCTCGATCTTGGTGATGTTGCCGTTCTCAACGGTCATCTGGACCTTGACGGTGCCGCCGTAGCCTGCGCCGGTGCCGGTGTAGACGCCGTCGGTGTAGGGGCCCTTCTCGGCCTTGCCGAGATCCTGGATGGCCTGCAGGGCGTTATAGAGGATCGTGACGCCCTCGGCGCGGGTGATGACGGCCTTGGGAGCCAGCGTGCCCTCGCCGGTGCCGCTGACGTAGCCCGCCTTGACGAGGCCGGCCACGGCTTCCCTGGCGTAATCCGCCACGTCGGCCTTGTCGGGGAAGCTGTCGAGTGCGGTCTCCTCGGCCGTGCAGGACAGCAGGCGGGCCAGCATGGTGAAGGCCTGCTCGCGGGTCAGCTCGCCCGCAGGGGCCATGGAGGATGCGCTGACGCCGTTCATATACCCGGCGGCCAGCGCCTTTGCCATATCGTCATGGTACCATGCGCCCTCAGGGACGTCCGTGTAATCGCCGATCTTGTCGCTGACGGCCGTCAGGCCGCCGACGCGGTTGATCAGCGCCGCGTACTCCGCGCGGGTCATGGTCGCGTTGGGGGTATAAGCCCCGTCGTAGCCCTTGAGCCAATCCTGTTGGATGAAGTGCTCCAGGGCGGTCTGCGCCCAGTGGCCGTCGATGTCGGAGGCGGCAAGGGAGACCGGCATGACGCCGATCAGCATGCACACCGCCAGCAGGCCGCTGAGGCACTTGCGCGCTGTTTTGTTCATGATACACTCTCCTTCTTGTTAGCGTTGGCTAACACATGTAGAAAAATGAGACCTTCGGCCGTCTGAATTGTTAGTTATGGCTAACTTCCCTGTAAAAAGAAAAAGCCGAGCAGACGCCCGTTCTTCGCCGGATACATTAGCAATCGCTAACCTTTGCCTTTTTGAAAAGGCACTTCACGTGCCAAAAGTACTGTCCCTATTATAATCGCTTGCGGAGCCGATGTCAACCGTTTAATTCTTCGGCTTTTTCTTGACATTTTTCCCCAATGCGATATTATTATTAGTATAAAGGAGGTCGATCCCATGAGTTTATTGTCCAAGCTGTTCGGCGGAAAGACCGATGAGGTCGCCGACATGCTGAAGAAGGAGGCCGTCAAGGCCGTCAAGGAGGCCGCCGCCCTCAAGCGCGAGGCGGACGCCCAGCGGAAGGCCGAGGCCCCCGCCCGCGCCGCACGCCCGCTGGAGCAGGGTCTCTCCTGGGGCGAGGTCATGCCGGACGAGCCCAACCAGTACAATTTCAAAGGCACCCACACCGAGTATTTCGAGGATATCTTCCGCGCCGAGTTTCCGGGGATGGCCCTGAACCGCGAGATCGTGAACGGCGGACGCAGCATCGTGTACACCCTGGGGCAGAAGGAGCTGGTGGTGGAGCTGATGACCGAAAAGAGCGCCGCCAACAAGCGCCGCAGGGATTGCCGGCAGCAGGGCGTGCCCTACCTGCGCTTCTACTATGACCACGAGGGCTGGTGGAACACGCGGAAATACGTCGTGGACCGCCTGCACGCGGCCATGGGCAGATAGCATTCCACATCGAGAAAAAGCGGAAAGAGAACGCGTTTGCGCCTGCGGCGGACCAGGCGCCGGCCATCATGCGCTTCGCAGGCAGCCGGCCGGCGTACGGCCCGGTACATCCAAGAATTTCTTGGATTTAAGTTCTTCTCTTTTCGCTTTTTTCTTTTGCGTTTCGGGAGGTGAGACCGTTGTCGCTGCTTGATCTGCTGGAGGAGCCGGCAGTGTGGGCGGATTTCATCCGGTACAAATCGTCGCTGGCCTGCCCCAAGCAGTTCGTCCGGGCGCTGGAGACCTTCGTCTCAGAGGAGCGCTGGCGGCCCGTGTGCGCGCGCATCCGGGCGGGCGAGCCCTTTCCCCTGCCCCGCAAAAGCATCATCAGCAAGCTGAGCACGCAAAAGAAGCGCGTGGTGTACACCTACCCGGAGGACGAGAACGCGGTGCTCAAGCTGCTGACCCACCTGCTGCTGCGGCGGTACGACGGGGCCTTCGACCCCAACCTCTGGTCCTTCCGCCCCGGGCGGACGGCCAAGGACGCGCTGCGGATGCTGCTGCGGACGAAGGATCTGCCGTCGCTGTGGTCGTATAAGGTGGACGTCAGCAATTACTTCAACTCCATCCCCCTGCCCCGGCTGATCCCCATGCTGGAGACGCTGCTGGAGGATGATCCGGCGCTGCTGGCGTTCCTGAGATCGCTGCTGGAGGAGCCGGAGGTGCTGGACGGCGACCAGCGCGTGACGGAGCAGAAGGGCATCATGGCCGGGACGCCGCTGTCAGCCTTTTACGCCAACGTCTATCTGCGGGCGCTGGATCACCGCTTCGCGGAGGCGGGCGTCCCCTACGCCCGGTATTCGGACGATATCATCCTGTTCGCGCCCACGAAGGAGGCATGCGAGCGGTACGCGGGCGAGGTGCGTTCGTTCCTGCGTGACTGTGGTCTGGGCGTCAACGAGGACAAGGAGGTCTTCTCGGCCCCGGAGGACGGGTGGACGTTCCTGGGCTTTTCGTGGCAGAGCGGCGTCGTCGACATCGCGCCCGCCACGGTGAAGAAGCTCAAGGGCAAGATGCGCCGCAAGTCAAGGGCGCTGATGCGCTGGGCAGGCCGCAACGAGCTGGAGCCCGAAAAGGCGGCCCGGGCGTTCATCCGCGTGTTCGACCGCAAGCTGCTGGACGCCCCCGCCGACAACGAGCTCAGCTGGAGCCGCTGGTTCTTCCCCGTGATCACCACGGACAAAAGCCTGCGGGAGATCGACCGCTACGCCCAGGACTGCCTGCGCTTCCTGCTCAGCGGCAAACGCACCAAAGCCCGCTTCAACGTCCGGTACGAGGACCTGAAATCGTTGGGCTACCGCAGTCTGGTGCATGAGTATTACGGCTTTGAAAAAGAGTGAATATAAAAAGGACGATCCCTCGGGATCGTCCTTTTTGCTTATTGCGCCTGCGCGCGCATGAGCTTCATCTCCTGCCGGACCATCAGCGCCGCGACAGCAGCGGCGGTGAAGTCGGCGATGGGGGCGGCGTACATGATGCCGTCGATGCCCATGAAGCGCGGGAGGAGGATGACCAGGGGCAGCAGGAACAGGATCTGCCGCGTCAGCGACAGAAACGCGCCCTTCTGGGGCTTGCCGATGGCTGTAAAGAGGTTCGAGCTGATGGGCTGGAGGAAGTTGAGGAACGTGAAGAACAGGAAAATGCGGAAGTAGTTGACGCCGAAGTCGATGTACTCCTGCGACCCGCGGCCGAAGATGCCCATGAGCTGACTGGGGAAGATCTGGAACAGCAGGAACGCGCACAGCGACAGGCAGAAGCCCGCCCTGACGGCCAGGAAATACGCGCCCCGGGCGCGGTCATATTTGCGCGCGCCGTAGTTGAAGCTGACGATGGGCTGCAGGCCCTGGGAGATGCCGATGATCACGGAGAAGAACACCTGATTGACCTTCGTCACGATGCCCGCGCAGGCCAGCGGGATGGCGGGGCCGTAGACGGACTGGGCGCCGTAGTAGGTCAGGGACTTATTGAGGGCGATCTGGACGATCATCATGGCCATCTGATTGAAGAAGGACGCCGCGCCCAGCGCCGCGATGCGCCGCACGTAGGTGAAGCGCGGGACGATGTTTTTGAGGCTCAGCCGGACAGTCTTGCAGCGGCTGAGGTAGACGGCGATCATCGTGGCCGAGACGATCTGGCCGAGGATCGTCGCCAGCGCCGCGCCGGCCATGCCCATGTCGAAGCCGAAGATGAACAGCGGGTCGAGGATCGTGTTGACGATGGCGCCCGTCAGGTTGCACAGCATGGAGTAGCGGGGGCTGCCGTCGGCGCGGACGAGGTTGGCGCCGCCGCTGGACAGGATCAGAAACGGGAAGCCAAGGCTGGTGATACCTGTGTACGTCATGGCGTAGCCCAGCACGTTCTCCGGCGCGCCGAAAAAGATCAACATGGGACGCAGGAATGTGCGCACCGCGATCATCAGCGCCGTGCCGCAAAGGAAGAGCATGGCGGCGGCGTTGCCCATGTACCACACGGCCTTGTCCTTCTCGCCCCGTCCCATGGACAGGTTGAAGGACGCCGCGCCGCCCACGCCGAACATCAGCGCCAGCGAGATGCAGGACGTCGTCAGCGGGAACGCCACGTTGGTGGCGGCGTTGCCCAGCTCGCCGATGGAGCGGCCGATGAAGAACTGGTCGACGATGTTGTACAGCGCGGCCACCAGCATGGCGATGATGCTGGGCACCGCAAACTTGAGCAGCAGCTGCCCCACGGGCAGCTCGCCCAGAGGATTCTTTTTCTGTTCCATATCCGGCAGATCCTTTCCTTAGCATGCAGGCAGTGATGACCGAGATCGGGGCAGACTGCCTGCCAAATAAAAAAGCGTAAACCCGAGGAGTCGGCTCGGATTTACGCTTCAAAGCAACTCAGCGCGTGTATTGTATCACACGGCTAACCGAAAAGTCAAGCGTTTAATCGATGGGCTTGCAGAGGAAACGGTCCACCTTGGTCTTGAGGATCTTGGCGGACACCTCGGGGCGCAGGACGATGGCCGTATCAGCGCCGCCGCCGGAGCCGCCCACGGCGATCACGGGCGCGCCGCCCACGATGCACCCGGCGTCAGCCGCCATGGCGGAGCACTCCACGCAGACCTTCGTCCCCCGGCCGATCATGCGCAGGGTGTGGGCCATGATCTCCGCGGGATAAACGCCGCCGAAGGTGGTGGACAGGCAGCGCTCCACGCCGCTGAGGGCGTGGGCCGCCGAAACGACGTGATAGCCCCTTGCCTGCAGCTCCCGGCGGGTCTCCTCGCTCATGGGGTTCCCGCCGGCCTCGCCCTGGCCGTAGGCGATGGTGACCACCGTGACGTTGAGCCCGGCGGCATCCTGCAGCGCCAGCGCCGTGCGGCCGCTGCTGGAGGCGATGACGAGGTCGTGGATGCCCAGCTCCGTGCAGGCGTCCACAGCCAGGGCCAGGGTGGCCTCGGTGTGCTCCGGGCCGCCCTTTTCATAATAGACAGTCTTCGATTCGATCATGAGAAAGACCTCCTGTTTTCAAGTTAGCAATAGTTTACCACAGTTGTGCGCCGCGCGCAAGCCTCAGTCCTCCTGCCCCTTCATGGCCAGGGTCAGGAACAGGCCCGCCAGCGCCAGACCCGCCAGCGCGGCGAGGAACGTGGGAGCGTAGCTGCCCGTCAGGTCGTAGACGTAGCCGATGGCGGGGAAGCCCACGGAGAAGGCCACGGTGGAGGTGATGGAGACATAGGGGTACACGAGGGGATAATTCCTGTTGCCGAAGAGCTTTTTGACGATCAGCGAATACCCGACGGTGCCCACGGCGGTCATGGGGCCGTAGAGGTACGCGCACACCAGCGCCAGCGGCGCAGGCAGCGCGTGGATGAACAACAGACCCAAAAGCGCCAGCCCGCCCACGCTGACCACGGTCAGCACGGCCCGGCGCACGCCGATACGGTCGCTGAGCCAGCCAATGACCAGCTTGCCCGTGAACTCGCCGGCCTGGGCCGCCGAGATCATCAGCGCGCCCATCTCCGCCGTGAAGCCCACGGTGGTGGCGATGCCCTGAAAGTGGCTGGTGTGGTTGACGACGAAGGACGAGACGGCCACCATGCCGAGCATCAGCAGGAACGTGCGGGAGCGGACGAGCTCACGGAAGGGCCGCGGGGCGTCCGATGCCTCCTGCGCGCTCTCGCGGGTCTCCCCTTCTCCCTCGCCCCAGGCCATGGAGTTCTTCTGGCTGGGGTACATGCGGATCAGGGTCCAGATGACGGGCAGCGTGCACAGCATGACCACGGCCATCACCTCGTAGGCGAAGCGCCAGCCCTCGGTGCGGATCACGCGGTTGAGCAGCGGGTTGGCGAACACGCCCACCACGGAGCTGGAGCTGAACACGATGCCGATGACGGTCCCGGCCCGCTTGATGAACCAGTTGTTTACGATGACGGTCAGCACCATGAAGGAGCCCAGCGCCACGCCGACGCCCATCAGCGCGCCGAAGGCGCAGAACTGCCACAGATGCGTCACCCGGGACAGGCCGAAGTAGGACAGCGCCATGATGCAGGCGCAGGACGTCATGAGCTTCCGCACGTCCACGCGGCCGATCAGCCGCCCGGAGAACGGCGCGAAGAGCGCGGCGGCGATGCCCATGACCGTGACGTAGCTGGCCACGTCGCCCCGGCCCACGCCCAGGGCGTCCGCCACGGGCTGCATGAAGATGCCGTTGCAGTTGGTGCCCACGCCGATGATGGCCCCGGCGTAGAAGCAGCAGGCCGCCATGATGACCCAGGGGTAGTATTTCCTCCGGTCCGTCATGGGCTCTACCGGATGAAGTTCGTGAACACGCGGTCCTCCTGCTTCGGCAGGGGGACGCCGGCCTGTCTGCCGGCCTCGATGCACTTCAGCAGCCAGGCCATATGGCGGCCCAGATCGCGCATCATCTGCATGCCCTCCAGATCCTGCCGGACCTGCTCGGGGTTCGAGCCGTGGACCATGTTCCAGTACCCGGCGGAGACCACGGGCATGTTGGAGATGGTGAAATACTTGTTCAGCTGGTCCAGGGACGCGGTGGACCCGGCCCTGCGGCAGCTGACGACGGCCGCGCCGGGCTTGCGGGCGAACACTTTGGAATTGCTGTAGAAGACGCGGTCGAGGAACGAGGACGCCGCGCCCGCGATGGAGGCATAGTGGACGGGCGCGCCGAAGATGAAGCCGTCGGCCTCCTTCGCCTTCTCGACGAAGAGGTTGACGCCGTCCTGGTCGCCGAAGGCGCACTTGCCCAGCTTCGAGCAGGCGTGACAGGCGATGCAGCCGAGGATGGGCTTTTTGCCCACGCTGAAGATCTCGGTGTCGATCCCCTCCTCGCGCAGCGTCTTTTCCGCCTCGGTCAGCGCGGTGTAGGTACATCCCTCGCCTCTGGGGCTGCCGTTGAACAGTAACACTTTCATAAGTCGATCCTCCTGAATCTTTTTTCGGTCAAAAAAATCATACCATAAAAGTCTGACGTTTGCAATGTACGCCAGCGGCGTGTATAATAGGATCAGACAAATCGCTTTGGAGGATCGAACGATGGATAAAAAGGACGAGATCATCATTCAGCAGCTGGAGCTGATCCGCACCATGACCGAGCACAACCTCAGCCACATGGCCGACGATATCTGGGGCGCCAACCGGGACGAGAAGGTCGCCTGGAACGCCGACTGGGGCATGAAGGACGAGAAGCAGGAGACCGCCTCCGCCGCCCCCGAGGAGAAAAAGGAGGAGGAGCCCGCCCCCACCATGGAGGAGCTGCAGGCCGAGCTCGACAGCTACATCGGTCTGGACGCCATCAAGAAGGAGGTCAACAACCTGATCAATATGGTCACGGTCCACAAGCTGCGCAAGGAGCACGGCCTGCCCACCGTTGATCTGTCGCTGCATATGGTCTTTTCCGGCAACCCCGGCACCGGCAAGACGATGATCGCCCGGCTGATGTCGAAGATCTACAAGGCGCTGGGCATCCTGTCCAAGGGCCATCTGGTGGAGGTGGACCGCAGCGGCCTCGTGGCCGGATACGTGGGCCAGACAGCCATCAAGACGAGCAAGGTCATCGAGGAGGCCAAGGGCGGCGTCCTGTTCATCGACGAGGCCTACGCGCTGACGGACCGCGGCGAGAACGACTTCGGCCGCGAGGCCGTCGATACGCTCCTCAAGGCCATGGAGGACAACCGCGAGGATCTGGTGGTGGTCGTGGCCGGGTACGACGGGCTGATGGACGATTTCATCCACTCGAACCCCGGTCTCGAGAGCCGCTTCAACCGCTTCCTCCACTTCGACGACTATTCCCTCGATGAGATGATGGACATCTTCAAGCTCCGCTGCAAGCAGGCCACTTACAAGCTGGCCGACGGCGCGGAGGAGGAGGTCCGCGCGCTGATCGAGGAGCAGAATCAGGACCCGATCTCCTTCGGCAACGCCCGCGGCGTGCGCAATATCTTCGAGGATATCCTCGTGCAGCAGGCCAACCGCCTGGCCCATGCCGAGACCGTCACCGCGGAGACGCTGATGGAGATCCTGCCCCGGGACGTGCTGCTGGCAGGCGGCAAGGAGGTCCCCGAGGAGGAAGAGAAGCCTGCGGAAGAGGAGAAGCCTGCCGAGGAAGCGCCCGTTGAGGAAGCGCCTGCCGAAGAGACGCCCGAGGAGCCCGAGGCTCCGGAGGAGGAAGCATGATCGGCTATTTCGAGCATGAGCTGACGGTCCTCCCCGGCTGCGCCGACGCGGATGGGCTGATGAGCATCCACGGCGTCTTCGGCGCGTTCATGGACATCGCCGCCCGCCACGCGTCCCTGCTGGGCGTGGGCATGAACGACATGGCGAAGCGCGGGCTCTTCTGGGTGACGGCGCGGACGAAGGTCCATCTGATCCGCCGCCCCGCCATGGGCGAGACCGTCACGGTGCAGACCTGGCCCGATCCCCCCAGCCGCATCCGCGGCGACCGCGGCTATCGGATCGTCGGCGGCGGCGAGGTGCTGGTGCAGGGCAAGACGGAATGGGCCGTGGTGGACATCGAAAACGGCAGCCTGCAGCAGTTCAGGGACATCTATCCCCCGGAGCTGGAGTTCTGCACGCCTCCCGCGCTGGAGACGCCCTTCGTCCGCGTGCCGGACAAGTTCGAGGGCGTGGAGCCGTATTATTCCTATGAGGTACGCTCCACGGACATCGACGTGGGCCATCACATGAACAATACCGCCTACATCCGCGCGCTGCTGAGCAGCTTCTCCAACGAAGCGCTGCGCGCCATGGACGTCCATGATATCGACGTGGTCTACCGCGCGTCCTGCTACGAGGGCGAGACGCTGGACTTCTATAAAAAGCCGCTGGACGGCGGCGGGTGCGATATCCGCATGGCCCGCGGCGACCAGACGATCCTGCTGGCGAGAATGGTATAAAACGAGACAAAAAACGGCCTCCGTTGACGGAGGCCGTTTTTGGATCTGGTTCGCGCCGGGAGCGGGATGAAAGGGCAGAGATCCTTCGACTCCGCTTCGCTGCGCTCAGGATGACAGCTTTCCCGCGGCTCTCTTACAGCGCACGGCCCAGCTGGTAGGCTTCCTCCAGGGCAGGGTGGTTCATGATCGTGCCCTTGTCGGTACATCCGGCGGCGAGGATGACGCCGCGGTCCTTCCACTGCATGCTGCCCTCGGTGATGCGCTTGTAGACCTGCACGGCGCCGTCGAAGCGCTCGGGTTCCTTGACGCCGCCCACGAGCATCAGCACGCTCTCGGGGATGTGGATGTTGCCGCTGAAGGACACCAGCTTGTCGATCACCAGCTTGAGCTGGGCCGTGATATCGTACCAGTAGATGGGTGAAGCGAGCACGATGACGTCGGCCTCCAGCATCATGGGCGCGACCTTCTGGAAATCATCGTCGAAGACGCAACGGCCTGCCTTACGGCAGGCGTAGCAGGCCCTGCAGGGCAGGATGCTGGCCGCGCCCGCGTCGAACCGCATGATCCGGTGCCCGGCCTCCCGCGCGCCCTTCTCCAGCGCGTCGGCCAGGATATCGGTGTTGCCGCCCTTGCGGGGACTTCCGGTGATGATCAGGACATTTTTGGACATGATCGGACCTCCTGTGTTTTATGATAGCTCCATTATATTGCCTGGAGTGCGCTCCATGTCAAGGCGGCTCCCGCTTTACAAAACCTCCCGAGTGCTGTATGATAGAGTAACGCACGAAAGAGAGGTGAGCGCCATGGACGCGCACAAGCTGCGGCGGGCCCTGCGGGCCGCATTCCCGCACACGATCCCGATCATGGTATCGTTCCTGTTCCTGGGCATGACCTACGGGCTGTACGCCCGGGCGTCGGGACTGGGGTGGCAGTGGGCCACGGCCATGAGCGCGCTCGTCTTCGGCGGCTCGCTGGAGTTCGTGGCGGTGTCGATGCTCATGGCCCCCTTCGCACCGCTGCAGACATTTCTGCTGGCCTTTGTGATCCAGGCGCGGCACCTGTTCTACGGCCTGTCGCTGTTGGACCGCTACCGCGGCCTCGGGGCGAAGAAGCCCTACATGATCTGGACGCTGTGCGACGAGACGTTCTCCATCAACGTCTCCACGGACCCGCCGGAAGGCGTCGACCGCGGGTGGTTCATGTTCTTCATCTCGCTGCTGGATCAGCTGTACTGGATCACCGGCGCGACACTGGGCGGGCTGCTGGGCTCCATGCTGCCCTTCGACACGGCGGGCCTCGACTTCATCATGACGGCCATGTTCACCGTGTTCCTGACGGAACAGCTGCTGAAGGAAAAGCGCCACGGGCCCGCGCTCATCGGCGCCGGGGCGGCGGTGGGCTGCCGGGTCCTGCTGGGGGCGGATTCGTTCATGATCCCCGCCATGGCCGCCATCACGGCGCTGCTTGTCCTGTTCCGCGGGCCCATCGAAAGGGGGCTGGAGGAATGACGACCCTGCAGATGTATATGACCGTGACATTGTGCGTTCTGGGGACGCAGCTGACCCGGTGGCTGCCCTTCCTCCTGTTTTCCGGCCGCAGGACGCCGCCGCTTGTGGAATACCTGGGCAAGGCGCTGCCCGGGGCGGTGTTCACGCTGCTGATCGTCTACTGCCTGCGCCATACGGACGTCCTCGGCGGGTCCCACGGGCTGCCGGAGCTGATCGCCATGGCGGCGGTGGTGGGCCTGCACCTGTGGAAGCGGAAGCTGCTGCTGAGCGTGGCGGGTGGCACTATCCTGTATATGGCGCTGGTACAGCTCGTTTTTTAGCGCTTTTGTCGCTTGACAGCGCCCCCGCGCTCCGCTATGATAAACAAGGCAACAATCCCATTACCATAAATAAAGGAGAAAGAGATCGAAACATGAACGAGTACCTTGACATGTTCCTGACCTTTGCCCGGATCGGCGGTCTCACCTTCGGCGGCGGCTACGCCATGCTGCCCATGCTGCAGAAGGAAGTCGTCGAGCGGAAGCAATGGGCCACCCAGGAGGAGATCATGGACTACTACGCCATCGGCCAGTGCCTGCCCGGTCTGATCGCCGTCAACACCGGCGCGTTCATCGGCCAGAAGCGCAAGGGCACCCTCGGCGGTCTCGCCTGCGCCTTCGGCGTGGCGTTCCCCTCGCTGGTCATCATCACCATCATCGCGGCGTTCATCGGCGGCTTCGCCGACATGGCCGTGGTCAAGAACGCCTTTGCCGGCATCCGCGTCTGCGTCGTCGTGCTGATCGCCAACGCCGTGGCGAAGCTGTGGAAGAAGGCCATCGTCGACAAGATGGCGCTGCTGCTGTTCGCCTGCGTCTTCCTGGCGGCCACCTACACCAGCGCCTCGCCGATCCTGATCGTTGTGCTGGCGGCCGTCGCCGGCATCATCATCCAGACCATGGGGGTGAAACAGGCCAAATGATCTATCTGAGACTGTTCTTCGAGTTCGCCAAGATCGGACTCTTCACCGTGGGCGGCGGCATGGCCTGTGTGCCCTTCCTGCTGTCCCTGTCCCAGCGCACGGGCTGGTACTCCCAGGCCCAGCTGCTGGACATGATCGCCATTTCCGAATCGACCCCCGGCCCCATCGGCATCAATATGGCCACCTTCGCCGGGTACATCACGGCGGGCATCCCTGGCGCGATCATCGCCACGGCGGGCATCGTCATCCCGACGGTCACCGTGGTCATCATCATCGCCCGGTTCCTGGAGGCCTTTGCCGAGAACAAGTACGTCAAGGGCGCCATGTACGGCCTGCGCCCCGCCTCCACGGGCCTGATCGCCTCGGCGGGCGTCTCGGTGGCCATCCTGTCCCTGGTCAACGTGGACGCCTTCAAGGCCCACGAGTGGCTGAACGTCGTCCAGCCCAAGGCCATCATCCTGGCCGCGATCCTGTGGGTGCTGACCAACAAGGTCAAGAAGACGAAGTCCCTGCACCCCGTCTTCTTCATCGCCGCAGCCGCGGTGGTGGGCATCGTGTTCCGCTTCGCCGGCGCATAGGCGCGTCTCGCCTGAAACCAAGCAAAAAGCCTTCCGATGCTCGGAAGGCTTTTTTGTTTCCCGCCTCACGCAGGCCGGGAAGCGCGCGCATAATAAAAATCGACTGAAGACCCGATGATGCAGTCTTCAGCCGAAGCGGAGCTATTTTTCTTCCATGGGCAGGCTGTACTCGGTGAGATACCACTTGCCGGAGATCCTGACGAGGCGGGCGATGCCGGTGTAGTCGGCGGAGCCCTTGTCGCCCGTGAAGGTGACGGTGTAGCTGACGTCCATGACGGAGGTGGCGCCGTAGGCCTGAGAGGCGGAGTTCAGGGCGGCCGAGGTGCCGGATTCCTCCTTGTCCACCTTCACCGACAGGTCCATGTTCTCGCCCACGACCCCTTCCTTCTCCATCTGGAACTCCCGGAGGATCTGGACGGTCTGGCCGAAGAAGGTGTAGTCGTTATAGGCCTGATCGCGGATGGCCTCCACCAGATAGGGCTGCATCTCTCGGATCATGGTGTCGAGGTACAGGGCCTTGAAGTAGCCCTCCAGCGTGCTCTTCGTGGTGCGCTGGCTGCCGACCAGCGTGAAGCACAGCAGCGCGATGCCGAGGATCACGGCCACGGCAGCGGCGGCCAGCAGCAGCTTCTTCGTTTTGCCGCTCATGCCGCCTGCACGTTCTTTGTTCATGACGATTATCCCCTTATGTATGATTTCAGGCAGAGATAAAAACGGGCGCCTCTGCGCCCCGGTACTGATACTATTATAATCCTATCCGGCGCAAAATCAAGAGCGAATTGGAAAGCGCGGCCATTTTACAATTTGATCACAAAAACCGGCTTGATTTTTCATATTTTTCGCATACAATACCCACAGAACAAAAAGGAGGGGCTGACCCATGAGTCAATACAACAACGAAAACAATTACAGCTATAACGACGACCTGTATATGGACGTCAGCGATGTGGAATACACCACCCTGGACGGCGAAGAGAACGAGCGCCGCAGCACCGACCGCAGCAGGCGCTCCCTGGCCAAGGGACTGCTGAGTCTGGCGCTGGCCGTCTGCCTGATCGCCGGCGTGTCCTTCGGCGCTATCCGGGGCTATGTCAAGACGAACGACACCGCGGACAACGGCACCGCGCCCGTGAGCAAGTCCATCGAGGGCGGCAGTCAGATCGTCTACACCATCGAGCCCCAGCAGGGCGCGCTGACGCTGCAGGAGATCTTCGTGAAGGTCTCTCCGTCGGTGGTCTCCATTGAGTCCCAGGTCCAGAGCTACTACGGCGTGGGCACCGCCACCGGCACCGGCATCATCATGAGCGCCGACGGCTATATCATCACCAACCACCACGTCATCGAGGGCGCCAGCGCCGTCACCGTGACGGTCAACGGCGGCAACCAGTACCCCGCCAAGGTCGTGGGCAGCGAGGCCCAGACCGATATCGCCGTGCTGAAGATCGAGGCCACGGGCCTGACGCCCGCCGAGTTCGGCAATAGCGAGGAGCTGGTCACCGGCGACGACGCCATCGTCATCGGCAACCCCCTGGGCACCACCTTCGCCGACACCATGACCCATGGCATCATCTCCTCCCCGGAGCGCGAGGTCACCATCGACCGCTATAAGATGACGCTGATCCAGACCGACGCCGCCGTCAACCCCGGCAATTCCGGCGGCCCGCTGATCAATAGCCGCGGCCAGGTCGTGGGCGTTGTCAACGCCAAGATCTCCCGCAGCGATGTGGAGGGCATCGGCTTCGCCATCCCCATCGACCAGGCGCTGACCATCGCCAACGATCTGATCGAGCACGGCTACGTCGCCAACCGCCCGATGCTGGGCATCACGATCCAGAGCATCAGCCAGGAAATGGCCATGTACTACGGCTATGAGCCGGGCATCACCGTTACCGACGTGTCCGAGGGCAGCCCCGCGGAGCGCGGCGGCATCAAGGTCGGCGACAAGATCACCGCCTTCAACGGCGTCCAGGTGACCACGTCCGACGAGCTGAACTTCGAGAAGAACAAGTGCAAGATCGGTGATACTGTCACGATCACCGTCGAGCGCGAGGGCCAGAGCATCGACCTGACCATCGTCCTCTCCTCCGGTACGGCCGCCTGATTTACAAATCATTTACACCCACCACAAAAATCCGACACACATCCTTTCCTCCTTTGTGGTATCCTATACTTGCAGTGATACCTCTCTTTGATCCCCCTTACAAACAGAAAAGCAGCGGCCCCTCCGAAAGGAGGGGCTGTTGCTTTATGATGGACTGTCAAGGCTTTTCAAAGGCCGCGCGGTCTGGTATAATGGTGAAAAATGAGTTATCGGAGGTTATCCATATGCGCCTTACCCCTTGTGAGATCACGTATCTGGGCGGTCTGTTCGAGAAGACGACGCCCCTGAGCCCCTTTGTCAACAACAAGCAGCCCCTGAAGGGCGACGAAGCGAAGACGCTGGAGGAAAAGGGCGTGCTGCAGGGCGGCGCGCTGACCGAGGAGGCGCTGACGCTGCTCAGGCCGCTGGCCGCGCCGCGCCGCGGCGCGCGGATGATCCTGCAGAAGCCCTTCTGCCTGCTGGAGAAATACACCTACCCCGACGGCGACGGCATGATCCTGGCCGAGAGCGACGGCGAGGGCCTCGTGCTGACGCGTCTGGACGGCGACAGTCAGCCCGTGCTGGACGCGCTGGGCGATTTTCTGCCCCATTCGAGCATCAAAACGGCGGGCTTCACCGTGGATCTGGGCCCCTCTCAGGCGCTGGCGCTGACGGCCTGCATCGACCTGTGCCGCTCCCGGGCCCTGAGCGCCTATCTGACGGGCGAGGGCGCCGACATGAGCTTCACCGCCGAGGAGGTGGCCGGGCAGCTGGAGACGAAGTTCGTCAACGGCCTGACCTACGGCCTGGCCGGGAACGTGGGCCTCGACCTGCCCGACGGCGCGTCCGTGCCCCAGCTGCTGGCGGGTCTGAAGGAAAAGAAGTGTCTGGAGGACACGCCCCAGGGCCGTCTGGCGCTGAGCGAGGAATACCGCCTGTTTGCGGGGAGCTTCCTGCTGTACGATTCGCTGCTGATGGCCCAGGCCTATCAGATGACCGGCGAAAACAGCCTCACGGCGTCCATGGACCTGTCGTTCATCTCCGGCATGCACGACGTCCTGTGCTTCTCCGCCGGCTCCGGCACCTTCGAGCTGACGACGCTCAGCGGCGCGGACCTGCGCGGGAGACTGAAGGACACGCTGGACTGCCCGAAGTTCGACGTGTGAGATGTGATACGAAACCGGGCTTCCCGATGGGAAGCCCTGTTTTTTGTTATAGGGGTGGAAGGGATCGTTCCGGGAGGAGCGCCGTTCCCGGGGCCGTGATGTGCGCGGGCGGGTTATGGCGGCCGCAGGCCGCCGCTGCAAAGACCACGAAACGCGGGCGTGATCATGGGCCGATGTGGGCATCGGCCCCTACGATGACCAGTGTCCGGGCACATGATGTGCGCCCACCGTCAAGGGCAATGGTTACGCGCTAACGCGCGCCCCCTATTCCCTCCTGCGGAGGGACTTCCCCCGGAGGGGGAAGCGAGGAAGGGCCGCGCGCCGCAGGCGCGGTATCAAATGCGCCGCAGGCACGACAATTGTCAATTCGCCCTTCAACTGTCAACTGTTAACTGTCCACTCAAAAAAGCCCCGCCGGTCGGCGGGGCACTTTTTTGTTCTTTAGTTCATCTCGGGGGACCAGTAATTCTGCTGGTAGAGGTCGGTGAAGCGGTAGGTGGCGGAGGCGGCGTCCTTGTCCACGTAGACGTAGCTGATCTCCGGTCCGCTTTCGCCGACGGTGAGGCGGTCGCCCAGCATGTAGCTGTCGAGGTACTCGCCGTCGTAGCTGTAGTAATCGCAGAGGAAGTCGATGGTGTCGCCCTCCTGCAGCTCGCCCAGGCTCTTGGCGATGGTCTCGGTCTCACCGTCGCGGTAGTCGTAGCGGGCGCCGGCGATGTAGCCCTCGGGCGTCTGGTCGTCAAAGACGACGATCAGGTCGCAGCGCACGTCGTTGAGCAGCACGGGCACGCGGCCGGTGACGGACCAGGCGTCGCCGTTCTGCACGGTGGAGACATGGTAATAGGCCACGGGCTGCTGGTCGATGGCGACCCAGGTGCCGTCGAACTCGCCGGACAGCTGGCCCTTTTCGTTGATCTCAAAGACGTTGTCCATGCCGAGGTCGATAAAGCCCTCGCCGTCGTCCATGAAGAGGTTGAGCTCCAGATCCTGCACCAGCTCCCACTGGTCGAGGGGCAGCTCCATGATCTGCTTGCCGTCGCTGTCCCTGGTCCAGGTCAGGGCGGAAGCGTCGAAGCTGTGCTCGCTGATGTATTCGGTGGCCGACGCCACGTCCAGGGAGCGGCCCAGGAAGCCGCTGTTGTCCGCCGTCAGGCCGGACACGCCGCCCAGCTGGCCGGACAGCAGGCCTGTCAGCAGCTGGGTCATCACGTCGCCGCCCAGGTCGGAGGAGGACTGATAGCCGCCGCCCAGCAGGCTGGTCAGCGGGGAGGTCATGCCGCCCGAGGCCGCCTGACCGGCGACGCCGAGGCTGGCGAACTGCTGGATGCAGCGGGTGTATTCCTCGTCCATGCCGATGGCCTGATAGGTGTTGACGGCCGTCTGGACGGAGGAGGTGCGCTTATAGGGGAAGTAGATCGACAAGCCGTAGGCGTTGTTGACGGTGCTGGAGGTGCGGTTGTACTTCACCGCGCCCAGCAGCGCCCTGGACAGCTCCAGCGCCTTGGTCGTGCCGACCTTGTTGGCCAGATCGACGGCGTCCACGTGGTCGATGCGCGAGGAGGCGGCGAACTCCTTGGCGCTGGCACGGGCGTTGGAGACCTGCTGATACTGCTTGTTCTGGATCATGGCCGAGGTCTCGGCGGCAAAGCCGTTGAGGCCCGTGGGAACGGTGTACTCCAGCTCCGCCAGGTCGGTGACGGACAGCGTCGTGTCCTGGCCGCGGCAGGTGCGGGCGCAGACGGTGACGAAGTCGTCGACGATCTGCTTGCCCAACTCCAGCGTGGAGATGGAGGTGTTCTGGCTGAGCTTCGTCAGCCAGTCGGTATAGTACCAGCCCACGCCCGGCTCGCTCTCCTCGGAGCCGATGAGATAGTCGGCGTAGGGAGCGACGGTCATGGCGGTCTCGACGGTGGCCATCAGGCAGGCGTCAAAGCCGATGAAATCGAAGGTGACGCCGCCCTCCTTCAGGGCCTTGTCGATCTGCTGGAGCGTCATGGCACCGGAGGAGCTGTATTTCTCGTCGTAGCCGTAGCCCGTCAGGGACCCGCCGCCGTGATCCCAGAAGATCAGGTCGTTGCGGTTGGCGGGGAAGTTCTGGCCGCACCACTGGATGAAGGCCGCCAGGTTGTCTGGGTTCGTCATGGCGGAGGTGCCCGCGTTGTCCACCAGCGGGATCAGGCCGCCGTTCTTGACCTGATAGATCTGGTTGACCTTGTTGCTGACGACGTTGTTCTGCCACTTGCGGCAGCCGCCGGTCATGACGATAAGGTTGACGTTGTCGGCGATCTTGGCGTTGGCCATTTCCGACAGGTCAGAGGTGCCCATCTTGTACTGGCTCTCCAGGTCGGTGCCGCACATATAGACCATGATGGTCACCACGTCCGCGCCCTTGCCGACGATCTGCGTGCGCTTGGCCCGCGCGCCGGAGGCGACGGTCTGGCTGAGGGAGCCGGTGTTGTCGGTGCTCGACCAGCCGTTGGAGACGTTGCTGCCCGCGAAGGTGCCGGCGTAGTTGGTCAGGTACGCGCCCAGATCGACATTGGAGGTCTGGGTCTGGGTGTACTGCTGGGTCTGGGTAGTGGTCTGGGCGGGCGTCGTGGTCGTGGTGGAGCCGCCGCCTCCGAAGAGGTTGCCGCCGCCGAACAGCACGGCCGCCAGAATGGCGATCAGCGAGATGCCGCCGCCCGCGGCGCGCTTGACGCCGCGGCTCATGCCGCCGGACTTACCGCTGCCGCCGGTGGTGCCGGGTCTGCCGGAATAGCCGCTCTGGTTGCCGACAGGGCCGGTGCCGAGGCCGTCGCCGCGCTTGTAGACGTCCTTGCCCTGCCCGGTGACGTTCTTTTTACGGTCGTTGGGTCCGTTTCCGTTCATGTTCGTATCTCTCCTGTACAGTTATTTCTTCTTCTCTTCCGGTTTCTTCGGGATGGGGCGGCCCGGCTGTACCTGGCCCACTGGACCCGTGCCGAGGCCCTCGCCGCGCTTTGCGACGGGCTTGCCCTGCCCGGTGACGTTCTTCTCGTGTCCTTTCGGCGTCGTTGCGTTCATAAGAAACCTCCTGTCCGTTCCTCATGCATATTTCAACAAATACTATTGTACGCCTCTTTCCCCCGGTTTGCAATCATCCGCCGTGCGGTTTTTTGGAAAAAAGTCTTGACAAAGTCATTTCGATTGTGTACAATCTAATTGTAATAAATATTTTGATTCTGAAAGGAGCAACTGACATGAGCGTTTACGATTTCAAGCTGGTCACGGGCGAAGGACAGGAGGTCGATCTGGCTGCGTGCAAGGGCAAGGTCCTTTTGATCGTCAACACCGCCACGGGCTGCGGCTTCACCCCCCATTACGAGGCCATCGAGAAGCTGTATGAGGAGTATCACGACAAGGGCCTGGAGGTCATCGATGTCCCCTGCAACCAGTTCTACGGTCAGACCCCCGGCACCGACGAGGAGATCCATCAGTTCTGCACCCTGCATTACAACACCATGTTCCCCCAGATGAAGAAGTCCGACGTCAACGGCGAGAACGCCCTGCCCCTGTTCACCTGGCTGAAGAGCCAGAAGGGCTTCGAGGGCTTCGGCGAGGGCGAGCTGGCCGAGAAGATGAACGGCCTGCTGTCCACTATCGACCCCGACTTCCGCAATAACCCCGACATCAAGTGGAACTTCACCAAGTTCGTCGTGGACCGCGAAGGCAACGTCGTCGCCCGCTTCGAGCCCACCGCCGATATGAGCCAGGTGGCCGCCTGCGTCGCCTCCCTGATCTGAGGGCCGCGCCATGCAGGAAGTCTACGAGTTTCTGAAAAAGTGCGGGACCTATTATCTCGCCACGATGGAAGGGAACCAGCCCCGTGTGCGCCCCTTCGGCACCATCGATCTGTATAACGGCAGGCTGTATATCCAGACCGGCCGCTCCAAGAAGGTCGCCGACCAGCTGAAGGACAACGGCCATGTGGAGCTGTGCGCCTTCGACGGCCAGACCTGGGTCCGTGTGGCGGGCCAGATCGTGCTGGATCCCGATATCAAGGCCCAAGAGCACATGCTGGACGCCTATCCCAGCCTGAAGGCCATGTACGCCCCCGGCGACGGCAACACCGAGGTCTATTACCTCAAGAACGCCACCGCCACGTTCAGCTCCTTCACCGCCCCCAGCCGCACGGTGGAGCTGTAAAGCGTCGCAAAGCGCTTATCCCATATTCATTAACCAACTCCGCAGTCAAAGCCGCCGCGGTTGCGACCGAGGCGGCTTTGTGTTATCATGGCAGTCAGTGAAAACAACAAAGGAAGTGATCTTATGGACAGAAGCAAACAGATCGTCCGGGTGAGCCTTGTCGGCATCGCGGCCAACCTGGTGCTTGTGGCCTTCAAGGCCGCTGTCGGATTCGTCACGGGCTCCATTGCCGTCATCCTGGACGCCGTCAACAACCTCAGCGACGCACTGTCGTCGGTCATCACGATCCTCGGCACGAAGCTGGCCAACCGTCCCCCCGACAAGGAGCATCCCTACGGCTACGGCCGCATCGAGCATCTGACGTCGGTGGTCATCGCGATCCTCGTGCTGGCGGCGGGCGTCACGTCGCTGAAGGAATCGGCGGAGAAGATCTTCCACCCCGAGGCGGCCGACTACACGGTGGTCTCGCTGGTCATCATCGCCGCGGCGGTGGCAGTGAAGTATTTCCTCGGCACCTACGTCAAGAATCAGGGCGACAGGCTCAGCTCCGAGTCGCTGATCGCCTCGGGCACCGACGCGCGGTTCGACTCGCTGATCTCCTTCTCCACCCTCGTGGCGGCGGCCGTCAGCATGATGTTCCACCTGAGCGTGGAGGGGTACCTGGGCGTCGTCATCGCGATCCTGATCCTCAAGGCGGGCCTTGAGATCCTGCTGGAGAGCCTCAACGGCATCATCGGCCAGCGGGTGGAGGGCGAGCTGACGGGACGCATCAAGGAAGCCGTCTGCTCCTTCCCCCACGTCAAGGGCGCTTACGACCTGATCCTGCACAAATACGGCCCCGAGCGGACCATCGGCTCCGTGCACATCGAGGTGCCGGACACCATGACGGCCGCCGAGCTGCACCCGTTGAACCGCGCGATCTCCCAGAAGATCTACGACGAGTTCGGCGTGATCCTGACGGTGGGCATCTATGCCTCCGCCGAGAAGGAGGGTCCGATCCTCACCGCCCTGCGGGAGGTGCTGAAGGACTATCCCGCGGTGAAGCAGCTCCACGGCTTCTACATCCTGGAGGACAAAAAACGCGTCACCTTCGACCTGGTCCTGGACTTCGGCGCGGACACCCACGCCGTGTGCGCCGACATCGCAAGAGCCATGAAGAGCCGCTTCCCGGACTACGACTTCGACGTCGTGCCCGACAGCGATTTTTCGGAATAAGATACAGATCAAAAAAGGGAGCCGGACGGCTCCCTTTTTTGATCTGCTCACGCGCTATTCCTTTGTGCCCACGAACGCGAACCAGTTTTCCCGGTCGCTTCGGACCATGTGGCAGCCCTTCATGTGCTCCAGCCGGACGTTCCGTAGGCCCGCGCGGCGGAAGGCTTCAAGGATCGCCTCCCGGGAGGCGTTGGCGAAGGTGAAATCCCGCTCGGTGAACTCGGCGCCGATGTAGGTCGCCGGATCGTCGAAGGAGTGGGAGCGGATGCCCGTCTCCTCCAGCTCGTTGATGGCGATGAGACGCCCGCCGGGCTTGAGGACCCGCAGCCACTCGCGGACGGCGTTTTCCGGCTCCGGCAGCGTCCACAGCAGGCGGGAGCTGACGAGGGCATCCACGCTCCCGTCCTCAAAGGGCAGCTCCAGCGCGTTGGCGCGGCGATAGATGACGGACAGGCCGTCCTCGGATGCGTGGCGGCGGGCCACCTCCATCATGCCCTCAGACAGATCGACGCCCGTGACGTCCCGGTAGCCGTAAGCGGCCAGCATGTGGGCGATCATCCCCGTGCCCGTGGCGACGTCGACGATCTTCGTGCCGCGGTCCAGGCCGATCCAGCCAGCCAGCAGCGATTGCCACACGGGCTTGTCCGCCAGCTCGTGGCGGCTCTCGTAGTTGGGCGCGCTTTTGTCCCAATAGGCCGCCATCGCCTCGGCCGTCTTTTCACGCATGGTGTTCATGGTCGTCTCCCCTTTCGTATGGTACCAGTATAAAGCAAAACAGCCGACCCGTCAAAGGGTCGGCTGTCAGTATGAGCAACAACGATTTCTATTTTGTCTCTTTTCGGATCCTTGCGTAAACAGCCTTCAATTCCTCGCTTGCCGTTCCGCCTTTCATGGCATACGCACGGTCACAGCACTTTTCAGCGCGGTCATAGTCTTTCAAATCGCAGTAAGCCGCACCGCAAACAGTAATCAAAGCTGATGACAACACTTTTTCCCCATATTTTTGTTTACTCACTACAGTCAAATCGATGACGTCTTGCGGTCGTCCCTGGGCGCGATAACAGGCAGCAAGGCAAGGAAGTAGAAAAGACCGCTGAAAGAGCGTCGCCTTTTTCATGGCCAGTTGATAATACTGAACGGCCAGCACATTAGAACCGTTTTTGCGAAAACCATCAGCGATACTCTTCAACCGCAAGACATCCATCTTTTCCGGATTCAGCGACAATTCATAAGCTGCATTGAGTTTCTTTTGCAAGTCACTGTCTACAACAAAGTTGCGCTCGTCAGCCCACTTTCCTTTTTCATCGCTGCGCCAGTATTTCTTTCCTTCCAGTTCGATACGCTGCATGAGCTTGCCTCCTTGCTGATCACATTTTACCAGTTTTCGGCCAAAAAGACAACAGCGGGGATGGAACCCTGCCCAAGCAATGCTTTACGCTGCCACCATCTGCGCCAACCGGCGGGGCGACCGAAGGTCGCCCCTGCAACGGTTTAAGCCGCCAACTCCATTTTATCGTCAGCCGGAGGCCAACACCGCAATTGTCAATCCCGTCACGCGGCGGCGATCAGCACCAGGGCGAACAGCGCAAAGCCGACGCCCAGCAGCCCGGGGGTCTTGAGGCCCAGCAGGCGCAGGGGCGCGACGAGCAGCAGCGCGCCCACGGGATTGCACAGCAGGAACCACTTCGACACGCCCAGCGCGCCCGTCAGGATGCCGGCGGCCACCAGCGCTGTCGTGCCCAGATAGAGCGTGACGAAGCCCACGGCCATGGGCGGCAGCATCACCTTGTCGAGGACGGAGACCACGCGCCTGACGTCCTCCGCGGGGCGCTTGCCCCACAGGCGCTGGCACAGCAGGGGCTGCAGGCAGAAATAGACGTGGCAGATCAGCCCCGTGAACGCGCCGAGGAACGTGTTGATCTTCAGCGCCAGGCCGAGGCCAGGGTGGGAGCGCCCCATGAGCACGGCCAGCATCCACATGGTGAGGTACGTCCCAGGCTGGCCGACGAACGTCAGCCAGAAGGACCGGACGAAGCGGCTCTCGGGCACCGAGGCCCACCAGCCCCGCAGCTCGCCGCGCTTGGGCATTTCCCGCACGGCGCGGCCGGGCTTCTCCAGCGGCAGATCGGCAAGGCCGCAGACGATCCCCGAAAGGACGCCGTACAGGCCGATGGCAGTCATGGCAGTCATCATGATCATCCTCCGTTTTGATTTCTGTTCTTTATCCTACAACCCGGGAGGCCCCGGCGCAACGCCGTTTTGTTAGCTAAAGAAAGATCCTCTTCCGGAGAAGAGGATCCTGTCTTATCATCTCGTTTCGAGCCAATGGTCGAAGCTGCGGACGATCTCCCGCAGGGGCTCGTCCAGAAAGATCATGGCGCTTTCGCGCAGCCCGTCAGGGACGCCGTAGAAGGCCTCGGCGACGCCGCCTGCGATGGCGGCCACCGTGTCGCTGTCGCCTCCGGTGGAGACGCACTTGCGGATGCAGTCCTCGAAGCCGTCGCTCTCGAAGAAGCAGGTCAGCGCCTGAGGCACCGAGATCTGACAGATCTCCGCGCCGTGGCCGTCCCAGTTGGTGCGGTACCAGGCGCGGTCGCGGTCGAGGGTGTAATACGCCTCCATGGCCGCGCGCAGCTCGTCCTTCGTCTTGCCTTGACGGGCCAGGAAGACGGCGACGGCGGTGGCCTCCGCGCCCTTGAGCCCCTCGGGGTGGTCGTGGCTGGGGGCGGTGACGGCCCTGGACATGGCTTTGCACTCCTCCAGCGTCCGGGCGGCGAAGCCCACGGGGCTGACGCGCATGGCGGAGCCGTTGCCGAAGCTGCCGTAGGGCTCCGGACGGCGGGAAAACATCCAGCGGATGAACCTGGCGCCGTAGCCGCAGTCCGGATACTGACGGCCCACGCGCTGCATGGACGATATCGCGGCCTTGTACAGCCGCGCCGGATCGCCCTCCGCGTCCAGGATCGCGCGGGCGACGGCGCACGTCATGACCGTGTCGTCCGTAAAGGTGTTTTCACTTGTGAAAAGCTCAAAGTCGGTGCGCAGGGTGTTGCGGAACTCAAAGCGCGAGCCGACGATATCGCCGATGATGGTGCCGATCATAGTCGATCTCCTCCTTGATTCATGTGATGGACCGAGTATAGCAGAGATCGCGGAGACCGTGGTCGCCCGGTAGGCGACAGCTTAGCCCAGGCGGGTGAGGACCGTGGCAGCCTGGGCGCGGTTCAGCACGTCGGCGGGGCTGAGGGTGTTGGAGGTGGTGCCCTTCATGATGCCCTTGGCGACGGCCCACTTCATGGCGGACAGGGCGTTCTTGTTGATCTTATTGGCGTCCTTGAAGCCGCTGATGTCGGTCTTCTCGCCCAGGCTGACGTCCTTGCCGCAGTAGGCGGCGTAGCGCCACAGCAGCGTCATGGCAGCCTCGCGGGTGACGCCGGCGTTGGGGCCGAAGGCGGCGCCCTGCGCGCCGGGCACGATCTTGGACGCGGCGGCCCAGCGGACGGCCTCGGTGTACCATTCGTCCTCAGGCACGTCCACGAAGGGCATGGTGTAGTTGACGACGGGCTTGCCGGCCAGACGCCACAGGATGATGACGAGCTCGGCGCGGGTCAGGGGCTCGTAGGGCATGAAATAGCCCAGGTCGTTGCCGGCCATCAGACCCTTGTCGCGGACCTCGATGACGGCGCCTGCGAACCACTCGTCAGAGGGCACGTCCACGAAGGGGCCCTTGGCCATGGCCGCGAAGCTGAAAGAAAGCGCAAGGATCAGCAGCAGAGCAAAAGTGCGGGTAATCCGTTTGAACATGGTGATCGTCTCCTTTGGTTTGCGTGTAAAATGGACAACAGTATTATTTTACACGATTCGACAGGAAAACGCAAGAGGGAATGACGCATAGCGCGTCATGCCACGGCGCTCCGATCCCGGGGCGGCGCGCGATCGCAAACTGAAAAACCGGCTCCCGCGGGAGCCGGTTTCCTTTTAATCTTTATCTGAGAAATGGTACTCCCGGGCCTGTTCCTCTCCTCTGAGGATGCGCAGGCCGCCCTGGGCGAGGGCCTGCATCTCGTTTTCGCCGGGGAGGACGGCCACGGGGGCGATCCACTCCACGGCGGAGCGGATCAGGTCGGTCAGAGGCTGGGAATAGGCCAGGCCGCCGGTGAGGATGATAGCCTCGCAGCCGCCTCGGAGGACGGCGGCCAGCTCGCCGATGGCCTTGACGACGGTATAGGCCATGGCGCGGAAGACCTGCTCGGCCTTCCGGTCTCCGGCGGTGATGCGGCGCTCCACGATCCGGCAGTCGCCGGTGCCCAGGTAGGCGGTCATGCCGCCGCCCCCGCGCAGGAAGCGCGTCATCTCCTTTTCCGTATATTTGCCGGAGTAGCACAGCCGCACCAGCTCCTGCACGGGCAGGCCGCCGATGCGCTCCGGAGAGAACTGCACCTCGTCGTCGCCGATGGAATCGACGATGGCGCCGTCCCGGTGGGCGCTGAGGGAAATGCCGCTGCCCAGATGGGCGACGATCAGCGTCATGTCCTCGTACCGTCTCCCCTGCTCCCGGGCGTAGCGCATGGCCATGGCGCGGCTGTTGAGCACGTGGCAGAAGCTGTGGCGGCGGATGTCGGGCAGGCCCGTGATGCGGGCGACCTCCGGCAGGTCGCCGGAAGTGACGGCGTCGTAGATATAGGCGGGCAGGCCGTACTGCTTCGCCAGCTCCCGGGCCATGAGGCCGCCGAGATTCGAGGCGTGCATCTGGCTGTATTCGCGGTCCGTCAGCGCGCGGCACAGCTCGTCCGTGACCGCGTAGCCGCCGGTGTGCAGGCCGTAGACGAGGCCGCCGCGGCCGATGACGGCGTTGAGCTGCCCGCCCGTGACGTTGTTCTTCTCCATGAACTGCCGGACGATCTGCAGGCGGAAGGGCACCTGATCGGGCAGCGTATCAAAGGCGCGGAGCGTCTCCTGATCGTGCTCGACGTTCTCCTGCACCAGGCAGGTCTCGTCGTCGAACAGCGCCAGCTTCGTGCTCAATGAGCCGGGATTGAGGATGAGCTGCAGCATGTCATGCCTCCTGACTGACGCAGGCGCACAGCAGGATCGAGTCGTACTTCTCCTCGAAGCTGGCGCTGCGGGAATTGAGGGCGATGGGGCACCGGGCGCCCACCACCACGCCGGCCATCTTCGCGCCAGCGAACTGGACGAGGCCCTTGACCGTCATGTTACCCGCGGTCATGGCGGGGACGATCAGACAGTCGGTCTCGCCGCAGACGGGGCTCTCGTACCGCTTGACGGCGGCGGAGGACTTGTCCAGCGCCAGGTCGATGGAGATCGGGCCCTCGAGATAACAGGCGCCGAAGTCCCCGGCCAGCGCCGCTTCCTTCAGCGCGGCGGCGTCCACGGTCTCGACGATCTTGGGGCTGACGGTCTCGGCGGCACAGACGGCGGCCAGCAGCGGCCGGTCGTAGCCCAGCCTGCGGAAGGTCCCGGCGGCGTTGCGGGCGATGGCCTTTTTCAACTCCAGATCGGGATTTGGGATCATGCCGCCGTCGGTGACGCCCAGCAGCTTGTGATACCCGGGCACCTCCAGCAGCGCCACGTGGGACATGGGCGCGCCCATGCCGATGCCCGTCTGCTTGTTGACCACGGCCTTGAGCAGCGTGGCCGTCTGCATCAGGCCCTTCTGGAGGAAGTCACCCTTCCCCTCGCGGATCAGCTGCACGGCCAGGGCGGCCGCCTCCTCGTCCGTGTCGGCGTTCAGGACCGTTTCGGGATCGAGTGCATGGCCCAGCTCCCGGGCGATGCGGAGGATGTCGTCCTTCCGGCCCACGTAAAGGCAGCGGATGATGCCCTCGGCGGAGGCCTTCAGCGCGGCCTCCAGCGTGTGGGCGTCGTGGGCGCAGGCGATGACCGCCGTGCGCGGCTCAGCGTCCGTCAGACGGGCGCGGAGCTCGGAAAAGGACCGGATCATGCCTGACCTCCCACGGCGTTGTAGCCGGCGCGGAAGGCGGCGACATTCAGCTCGCGGAACTTCGGCGGCACGGTCTCGGCCACCACCGTCTCCCAGTCGATGTCGTCCATGTGCAGCGCGCGGACCATGCTGCCGAAGAGGACGATGTTCATGCACCGCTCATTGCCGAGGCTCCGGGCGATCTCCCCGGCCTTGAGGACGTGGCAGGTGAAATGGTCCCGCATGGCCTCCAGACAGCCGTCGGGGTACTGCTCCAGCCCCGCGGCGACGGTGGAGGAGGCGATCTCATAATCGTTGATGACGGCGACGCCGCCGGGCTTCAAAAAGTTCGAGTACCGCACGGCCTCCATTTTCTCGAAGGCGACGATGATATCGGCGGCGCCCGGCCCGATGACCGGGGAATTGACCTTCTCGCCCCAGTGAACCTGGGTGGAGACGCTGCCGCCGCGCTGGCTCATGCCGTGGACCTCGCTCATCTTGACGTCGTAGCCCGCCTTGACGAGGCCGTTCACCAGCACCTTGGCCGTCAGGATCGCGCCCTGACCGCCGACGCCCACCAGAAGAGCGCTTACGTTCTGTTTCATTTGCTCTCTCCCCCTTCTCTGCTGATGGCGCGCATGGGACACACCTGCGCGCATACCGTACAGCCGACGCACTGGGCGCGGTCGATCTCGGCCCTGCCGTCCTTTATCATGATGGCCGGGCAGCCCACGGACAGGCACTTTTTGCAGCCGATGCAGACGCTGCGGTCCACCGCGCACTTGCCGATATCGTGCCTGATCCGCTTGATCAGCAGGCAGGGACGGCGGACGATGATGGCCGCGTGACCCTCGAAGGCGATAGCGTCCTGCACGGCCTGCTCCATGGCAGCCAGATCCTGCGGATCGACGATGATGACCTTCTGATAGCCGTAAGCCGTCAGGATGTCCTCGATCTTCAGCTTTTCGGCGATCTCGCCCTCGAGATTGAAGCCGCTGCCGGGGTTGTCCTGGTGGCCGGTCATGCCGGTGATGGAGTTGTCAAGCACCACGGGGATGACGTCGCCGTCGTTGTAGATGATCTCGGCGGCGCCGGTCATGCCGCTGTGGAAGAAGGTGGAGTCGCCCATGACGCCGAAGACCTTCTTCTCGATCCCGGCCTGTTTGAAGGCCTTGGCCATACCCATGGCCACCGTGAAGCCGGCGCCCATGCACACGACGCTGTCAAGGGCGTTCAGCGGCGGCGTGCCGCCCAGGGTGTAGCAGCCGATGTCGCCGGCCACCACGAAGTCCTTGTGCTTCGCCATGGTGTAGAAGAAGCCGCGGTGGGGGCAGCCGGGGCACAGCGCGGGCGGACGGGAGACGGCCCTGACGCCCACGTCCACGGTCTCGGCCTGCTCGCCGAAGACGCGCTGACGCACCAGCTGGGGGTTGAGCTCGTAGATGTTGCCCAGCAGCTCCTTGCCGACGCAGTCGATCCCGGCGGCCTTGATCTGATCCTCCATGAAGCCGTCCAGCTCCTCCACGACGTAGAGCTTCTCCACCTTGGAGGCGAACTCGGAAATGAGCTTCATGGGCAGCGGGTACGTCAGGCCCAGCTTGAGGAACGACGTGTCCGCGGGGAAGGCGTCCTTGGCGTACTGGTAAGCGATGGAGGCCGTGATGACGCCGATCTTCCTGCCCTTGAGCTCCAGCTTGTTCAGCGGACATTCGTTGCCGTATTCCTGCACCTCGGCCATGATCTTCTCCAGCTTGGGATGGTTGCGCATGGCGTTGGCGGGGGCGGCGATGTACTTTTTGCCGTTGCGGACATAGGGGATGGGCGCGCGCTCCGTGCGCTCCCCCTCCTCCACGAGGCTCTTGGAGTGGGCGATGCGGGTGGTGGTGCGGAACAGGACCGGCACGTCGAAGCGCTCCGACAGCTCGTAGGCGGCCTTCATGAAGTCGAGACACTCCTGGGAATCCGAGGGCTCGATCATGGGCAGCCGGGCGGCGCGGGCGTAGTGGCGGTTGTCCTGCTCGTTCTGCGAGGAATGCATGCTGGGGTCGTCCGCCGTGACGATGACGAAGCCGCCGGTGACGCCGTTGTAGGCCGCGGTGAACAGCGGGTCGGCCGCCACGTTGAGGCCCACGTGCTTCATGGCGCACAGACTGCGCACGCCGGCGATGCTGGCGCCGTAAGCCACCTCCAGCGCCACCTTCTCGTTGGGCGCCCACTCGCAGTAGAGGGCGTCGCGGTATTTCGGCAGCTCCTCAAAGATCTCGGTGCTGGGCGTGCCCGGATAGGCCGAGCAGACCCGCACCCCGGCCTCGAACGCACCGCGGGCCGCGGCCTCGTTGCCGGAAAGCAGTACCTTGCTCAAATGATTACCTCCTCTTTCTCTTAAATCTCTTATACTCAGATTATACAATACGTTCCCTTTTCCTGTAAACCAACACGCTTTAAAGCGTGAAAGAGCCGCCCCGGGAAGGGGCGGCTCTCGTTTATTCTCTGCGTTTTTTCGGTTCCGGCAGCGCGTCGGCCACGGCGGTGAACAGCGCGGCAAGCGTCTCACCCGGCAGCTCGAACGGGACGCGGAGCATGGGCTTCGCGCCGTCGTAGGACAGCTCGAGAGGCGCTTCGGGCAGCATGGCGCAGGCGGCGGCCACGGGCTTGACCAGCAGGCGGCCGTCATAGAGACCGCCCACGACCTTCCCGCCGCAGTAGAGGACGTATTCGCCCATCATGGCCCGGAAGCTCACGTCCGCGTGGGGCGTGAGCCGGTCGAGCAGTTGTTCCAGCGTTTCGCGCTTGGTCGCCATCGTTACTCCTCTCCGATATAGGTGAAGCGCGGAAGAATCTTCCCGTCGCGCTCCACGGTCTCGTTCCACATGGACGCCGGACGCACCCAGAGGCCGCCCTCGCCGTAAAGGGCGCGGTAGACCACCATGGGCTCCAGCGTCTCGGAATGCTGCGCCACGCCCAGGACCTCGTACTCGTTCCCCTTGAAGTGACGGTAGCGTCCCGGGCGGATCTCCGTACTCATTTGCCCTCCCGCTGCTCGCGCCAGGCGGCGTACTCGTTGAGCTCCGGCTCGATGAACTTCAGCGCCAGCGTGAACACGGCGATATCGTCCAGATGACCGATCAGCGGCATCTTGTCGGGGATCAGGTCGTTGCGCTTGATCAGATACAGGAACGCGCCGGCGATAGAGGCCAGCACCTTGGGTGAGACGTCGGTGTACTCCTTCGCGGCGTAGCTCTTGAGCATGGCGGCCATCAGCGGCACCCTCGCCAGCGCCGTGCCCGCCACGGGCACCTCGCGCAGCTTCTCCTCCAGGCTCTGCAGCAGCGCGTCCAGCTTCTCGTTGTCCCGGATCAGCTCCTGCCCCTGGGCCAGCACGGTCTCGAATACGCCCTTGACGGCGTCGAAGTTCAGTCCGTTTTCCATGATAACGCTCCCCCTTCAAGGATTTTCTGAAACAAGTATAGCACGGATCGGGCGCAGATACAATAAAGCTGTAGGCACAATGTTGCTACAACAATTGACGAATCTCGCCGGCTGTTGTATGATCGGAGCAGAGAACGGAGGTGTTTTCATGGAAAACCGCACATCCGGCCCCAAGAGCGATATGTTCCGCTTCCGCATCAATCCCGACGTCCGTCGGGAGGCGGAGGATCTGTTCGAGCGAAATGGGCTGTCGCTGACCCAGGCCATCAATATTTTTATCCAGCAGTCGCTGAACGCAGGGGGTCTCCCCTTCCCCGTCACCGAGAACAACGCCGAAATGCTGCGGGCGCGGTCCATGGAGCGGCTGAAAAAGGAACTGGCCGCCGGAAAAGCGTCCGGCGACCCCGTCGCCGAGGAGGAGGTCTATCGGTTGCTGGGGATCGAGCGCTTATGAGGATCGTCTACCGTCCGGCAGCTGTGGAGGACCTTCGCACAACAGCCGACTATCTGGAGCATACGCTGGGCAGCCCCCAGGCCGCCCGGCGTTTTCTGGAGCGCGCGCTGCGTTCGATCTCCCTGCTGAGGGAGAATCCGCGCATGGTGCCGCTGCTGTCTGACAAGGTGGAGATCGACGGCAACATGCGCTATCTCGTCGTCAGCAAGCATCTTGTCTTTTACGAGCTGACCGCCGACACGATTGAGATCGTCCGCATCCTCGACGGTCGGACGGATTATTTATCAAGGCTGTTTGACTGACTGGTAAAAAGCCGCCCGCGCCTTTCGGCGCGGGCGGCTCGTTTGTTTAGCGGTCGACCTCGTAGGGGGTCATGCAGGGGCTCGTGGTGCCGTCCACGAGGAAGATGCGGACGGTGGCGGTATCGGGCAGGGGCTCGGAGAGCTCGAACTTCACGGTGCCGTCGACCGTCTGCTGGCCGATCCAAAGGATGCGGCCGTCCTCATCATAGGCGGCGGCGAAGAGCGTGCCCCTGGGGGCCTCGCTGCTCATGGTGACGGTGATGGCCTCGTCGTCCGCGTCGGCGCTTTCGATGTAGCCGCCCTCGATCTTGAAGGAGACGCGCTTGACGCCGCTGAACGCGCCGCCGGGCACGGCCATGACCAGGGCCTCGGCCCTGCCGGGATCCACGTTGTTGTCGTAGGCGACGATGTAATCGACCAGCTCGGTCAGCTCGTTGCCCTCGCTGTCAGTGACGGTGACGGCGGGCGTCTTCTCCTGGCCGTCATAGGCGAAGGAGGTCTGCTGCAGCGTCACGGTGAAGTCGGACAGGTCGCGCTGGAAGACGGCAAGCAGCGTGTGGCTGCTGTCGACGGTCTCGAAGTACCACTCGCTGACGGGGCCCACGTCCTCGCCGTCCACGTAGACGGTATCGACGGTCCAGCCGTCGTCGGGGGTGATGCGGACCAGCAGGTTCTCGCCCGCCTCCAGCATCGTGGCGCCCGCGGGGGTGACGGCGCCGCCCTCGGTGGCTTCGGCGACGATCTCGCACTTGTTGACGGGGGTGGTGACGGTGACGTCCGCGCTGTCCTCGGCGGCGCCGAGGCTGATGGTATCGCCGCTCAGGCCCAGCGTGACGACGCTGCCCATGCCGATGCCCTCCTTGGAGATCGTGCGGGAGGCGCCGTTTTCATCGGTGGAGCCGATGCTGATGGTGTAGGCGGCGCCGTCGGCCAGCGAGACGGCGGCCTCGGCGGTCTGGGTATCGTCCTCGGCGCAGAAGCCCATGGCTCCCAGCTCGTTATTGCTCTTGTCGGTCTCGATGGTGGTGGACACGGTCTCGCCGACGATGGAGATGGCAAGGCCGTCATCCGGCGTGCCGTCCTCGACGAAGTAGTAATCGCCGGGGACCCAGAACATGTAGACACGCGATTCGGCGTCGGGCTCGTTGTACCAGGCCTCCTGGACGCCGTCGGCGCACTCGACCAGCGCGCCGCCCTCGACCTTCGCCACGACCTGCTGGGTCATGGCGTCAAAATCGACGGTGTACAGCGTGAAGTCAGGCTCGGAGGTGATGACGAGGTTGTCGTTCTCGACGCTCTGGAGCTTGGCCGGGGTCAGGCTGCCCATGTTCTGCCAGATGGCGCGGATGTTGGCGGAGGTGGAGTAGCGGATTGCGCCGTTCTTGTCGGTGTTGCTCCAGGTGCCGTGGGAGCCCATGGGGAAGCTCCAGGTGTTGAAGGCGGACGACGCGGAGGGCCGCGTGAAGGTCATGGTCTTGGGGACGTTGGGGCTGTTGGGATCGTAGATCGACGCGGTCAGCGTGTTGCCGTTGAGCTTGTAGCCGAAGGCCGTGACGCGGTGGCCGCCCTTGACGATCTTGCCCTTTTCGTCCTTGACGGAGCCGCTCATACCCACGAAGACGAGGCGGCCGTTGTCAAGCTCGGTCATAATGGCCCGGGCCGTGGCGTCGATCCCGTTATTGTCGGTGCGGGTGGTGGACATCTGAGCGACGTGCATCAGCTCAATGAACTGCGCGGCCGTCAGGTTGATGCTGTTGTTCTTATCATTTTTCTGGATGGCGGAGACCTGGCCGCGGCCGAAGCCGCCGGCGGGGACCTCGTTCATATAGATCAAGCCGCCGGACGTCGCCATGCCGTAGCAGACGCCGTTCATCAGCTTTTTGTTGACGGCGTGATCATAGACCTTCTTTGCCAGCTCCGTGGTGCTGTAGGCCCGCTGGGCAAGGCCGAGAGACGGCGTCGCCACGTAATTGCCGAAGCTCCAGCCCACCCTGCCGATGGGGATGCGGGTGTCCGTGGTGGCCTCCACCTTGACGGTGAAGGACACAGTGGCCAGGACCTTCCTGTCGGAAACGCGCAGCAGCTGGACCGTGACCGCGGTGGTGCCGGGGTTGACGCCCTTGATCTCCATGGGGATCGTGGAGCCGGACCAGGAGCCCCAGGTCCAGGTGACGTTGGAGTTGGTGCGGGAGGCGGAGACGGTGACAGCCTCACTGCAGTTGCCGTAGGTCAGCTTGACCGTGCTGCTGCCGCCGGCCGACACGGTGACGGAGGACGCGGACGCCTTGATCGTGGGAGGCGCGGGGTCGACCGTGACGCTGAGGGAGCGGGAGGTGAGCTCGGTGCCGCGGCTGTCCCTGACCCGGAGGGTCAGCGTCGTGCTGCCGGGGTTGCGGCCCACAAGGGAGAGGAAATACTTGCCGGCCGACTGGGAGAGGGCCGTGGTGACCAGGTCGCTCCGGGGGTTGTCCACGGTGACGGTGGAGCCGGGGGCCAGGTCAGAGATCGTATAGTTGACGGAGGTCGTCTTGCCGGAGGTGACGCGCACGCTGGAGGCGGAGGCGGAGATCACGGGCGTCTTGGCCACCGTGACCGTCAGCTGCGCCTGCGCGATGGGCAGGAAGAAGGCGGACATCAGGTAGACCGTGACGGTGCCGCTGCCCACCTGATTGCCCTTGACCGTCAGCGTGCCGCTGCCCTGCCAGCCGCAGGTGTAGGCCTCCGCGTTGGAGGAGCTGAAGCGGTAGTAATGGCTGCCGGAGTAGCCCGTGCAGCTGAGGTCCACGGTCTTCGTCTGACCGGGCTCCACGGTGATATAGGAGGTGGACAGCCTGACCTTGGGTATCTCGGGGGGCAGGACCGTGACGTTGACGTACTTGACGTCGAGGACGTCGCCGGTGCTCTTGGCGCGGTAATCGACGCGGAACTGGCCGGAGCCGACCTTTTTGCCCGTGATGCGGATGGGCGTGCGGCTGACGACGCTGGCGGGCTGAGGCTCAGCCGTGAAGGCGTCCTTGTTGCCGCTGGAGACGGCGATCTCGGAGACGCCGGGGAAGCCCTCGCCGTAGAAATACAGCGTCTGGGTGGCGCCCACGCGCACCGTGATATCGTCCACGTAGCCGGCCCAGTGGATATGGGAATCGCTGACGTTGACCTTGATCTGCTTGATGTCGTAGGGAATGCCCAGCTTGTTGCACAGGAAGATCACGACGTAGCCCGTGCCCACGTTGGCGGGTCTGATCGTCAGCGTGGCGCTGCCGTTGGAGCTGATCGCGCTCAGGGAGCAGGTGACGACGTTGGAGGTGTGCAGCAGGTCCTTCATGACGACGATCTTGATCTTCGCGCCCTTGGGGGCGTTCTCGAAGCGGATGGGCAGGCCCAGGCCGCTGACCTTGCTGAGGCAGCGCTCCCTGGTGCTGACGTTGATGTTCGCGCCGCCGATGCCGCCGAGGCTGCCGTCGTCGCCGGTGTCGACCTCCAGCTCCAGCTCCTCGCCGTCGCCGTCGAAGTCGACGGGCTCCTCAGGATCGTAGGGAAGGTCCTCGCCGAAGTCCAGCAGGGCGTCGTCGCCGCCCAGCTCGGAGGGCTCGCCCTCGGGCTCATACTCGTCGGAGCCCACGGACTCCTCGCCCACGGTGATGGGAGAGGTGGCGTTTTCGGGGAAGACGAACTCCCCTTCTTCGATAAAGTCGGGATCGTCGCTGTCCGTGACGGACAGAGAGACGGTCTCGGTGGGGATCTCGGCCGTGTCGGAGGAGGGCGCTTCGGGCAGCGCCTCCTCGGCCAGGGCCATGCCCGGCAGCAGGCTCAGGCACATGGCCAGGGCCAGCAGCAGGGACAGTGATTTCTTCATGGTTTTCATCATTCGACCCATCCTTTCATCGCGGCCTTATTTCGTGATCAGGCGGGCGTCGCACAGTGGAACGCCGGACGCCTCGTCGAACAGGAAGACCTTGATCGTATAGCGCGAGGGAAGCGTGCTCAGATTGAACGTCGCTTTGCCGTTGCCCTCCTGCTCGTCGGTGAGCTGCAGCAGCTGCCCGGCCGTGTCGTACACGGCGGCCATCACGCGGCTCGTGGTGTCGGCGGAGGTGACGACGGTGAGCGTCGTGCCGCTGAGCGTCGCGCTCTCGATAGCGGCGTTGACGCGGGCGAAGTTGACGCGCAGGACGTGGTTGCGGCCCATGTCGTCGAACTCATATTCATCCATGGCGCCCATGGACACGCCGTCCAGCATGACGTCGCTGACGCGGTAGCCGGGCTCGGGGGTGAAGGTGAAGGTCTGGCTGCCGCCGGAGGCGACGGAGACATCGCCCTTGGGGCTGACGGAGCCGCCCTTGCCGGCGGAGGCGGTGACGGTGTAGGTGATCTGCTCCACGCCGTTGATCTTGTAGGAACTGACCGTGCAGTTCTCCACACTGCTCAGCGCGCTGCCCAGCGCCGACAGACGCAGGGTATCGCCGGTGCCGTTGCCCACGAGCGTGACGTTGTTGAACACGGCTTCGCTGCCGGAGCCCAGGCGGCTGGAGTCAAGGGAGATCGTATAGTTGCTGCCGGAGGCGGCCTGCTCGATAGAGATGGAGTTGAGGTTCAGGGACTCGTTCATCTCGAAGCAGATGGTCTCGGCGTCGGTGGAGACCGTGGCGCCCAGGCCCTCGCCCACCATGGCAGCCTCAAAGTCGCCGCCATCGTTGTTGGACACGACGTAGAAGTCCTCGGGCAGGTAGACGCTCAGGTCGTTCTCGGTGGTCAGGTTGAGGTTGGGGATGGCGTAGATATCGTCCATGTAGGGGTAGAACTCGCCATCGATGAACTCGCCCACGGTCTCGCCGTCCAGGTTCGTGATGGCGACGTTCCGGGAGTTGACCGTCAGCGTCAGGTAATTCTCGTTGAGGTCGCCGCGGTGCTCCCAGATGTAGGAGACGATGTCAAAGGGGACGTAGGACAGGTAGGAGTTGCGCTCCGAAGCCGTGCCCCAGACGCCGTAGCTGCCCATGGGATAGGTCCAGCCGACCACGTCGCCGGCGGCGTTCTTCGTCAGGGTGATGATGCGCTCGCCATTCTTCGGGTAGTTGCAGTCGTAGACATACAGGCTGCTCTGGGTGGGCGAGTCGTCAGTCAGCTTATAGGCCAGCAGCGCGTGGGCGCCGACGCCCGTCTGCCCCACGGCGATGATGTCGTTCTTGCCCTTGCCCAGGTCGGACTTGACGGCCTGATAGAGACGGTTGAAGTTGCTGCCGTTCTCCCTGACCATCTGGTTGCTGACCTTGTTGCCGGCGTAGGCGCGGTCGAACTGGACGGTGTACTGGGAGATCTGCATGGCCTCGATGAACGTGCGCACGGGCAGGTTGTCGTAGGCCGCCGCCGTGTCGCCGATCTTCAGGGCGCTGACCGTGGTCTGGCCGAAGTCGGAGGCGGAGATGTCGTTGGAGGTGGAGTAGATCAGCGCCGAGGTGCTGGCCATGCCGCAGCAGTTGCCGTTCCAGCTGTACTTGGCCATGGAGGTATAGGCGCTCTTGCCCTTGACCGAGTCGCCGAAGATCATCTTGACGCTGCTGTAGGGGATGCAGTAGTTGAGGAAGCTGGGCTTCGTGTTGGTGTAGCCGAAGGATGAGGCGATGTTGCCGAAGCTGTAGCCGTAGGTGTCCACCTCGTAGGCCGGGACGGCCGTGTAATTGTAGGTGACGACCTTGCTGACGGCCTTGCCGCTGACGGCGGCGATCGCCTTGAGGGTGACGCTGTCATTGATGACGACGGGCTCGGTGTACTTAGTCGAGGACGTGTTGGGGTTCTTGCCGTCCAGGGTGTAGTAGATCGTGCCCGTGCCCGTCAGCGTGACGGCCATGCCCTCCCGCAGCTCGCCGCTCTCGCGGTCGGCCTTGGGGGCTGCTGCCTGCTCCAGCGTGACAGTCTCGATGGTGACGGCGCTGTCGGCGCAGCCGCTCTGGACGGCGATGGCCTTGATCGTCGTCGTGCCGGCCTTCGTCACGCCGATGGACTTGCTGTACGTCGCGGAGGACGCCGTGGGGCTGGAGCCGTCGGTGGTGTAGTGGATGACGGCGCCCGCGGGGCCGGTCAGCGTGACGGTCTTGCCAGTGGCGCTGTTCTTGACGGCCGCCTTGGGGGCCTCCAGCTGAGGCAGCTCGGTCCAGGTGGCGAACATGGTGGCGTTCTCGCGCAGGTCGATGGTGTCCCCGGCGGCGTAGGTCTTGCCCGCTGCGCTGCCGTAGGCCCATTTGTCGAAGCTGTAGCCCGGGCGGGTGATGGCCGCGGCCAGGACGGGCTTCGTCTCCTGATAGCTGCCGTCGGCCAGGAAGTAGAGGGCGACGGTCTGGCTGGCGGGGGCGGCGCTGCCGCCGTTTGCGTTATAGGAGAGCGTCAGGTTCTTGACGTACTTGGCGTCGAAGCGGGTGTCGGCCGTCAGCACGGGATTCGTGCCCGGCATGTGGTCCGTGCCGCCTGCCACCCAGCTCAGGGACGTCCAGTCGCCGTTCGAGGGGATGGCGGGCAGCTCCAGCGCGTAGCCCGCGCCGTTGTTGTAATAGGTGCCCTTGGGCGCGGAGTAAAGCTGCTTGTCGCCGATGTAGAGGCTGGCGGTGACAGTGCGGGAATAGATGGCATAGAGCGTGGCGTTGCTCTTGACCACGTATTCCTTCAGCCCCGCATGGGCGTTCTTGTCGGTGTTCCAGCCCACGAAGGTCCAGCCGTCCTTGACGGGGGTGACGCCCAGGTTGGCCTTTTCATCGAGGTAGACCAGGGCCTTCTCCGTGGGGCAGGAGGTACCGCCGTTTGTCTTGTAGTCGTAGGTGACCGTGTACTGGGTCTTGTTCTTCCAAACGGCGTAGAGCGTCTGGTCGCCGGTGTCCGGAGAGAAGGACCCGCCTGCCGAATAATCGGCGGCGATGGCCGTTTTGGAGACGGACCAGCCCAGGAACTCATAGCCGGAGCGGACGGGCTTTTCAGACGTCAGCGTCAGCGGAGTGCCGAAGGTCTTCGTCTGCGCGGCGGGGGCGCCGGAGCCGCCGTTTGCGTCAAAGGAGATCGTGAAGCTGTTCTTGTACTTCACCCACTCCTGCATGTTGCTGATGGTCTCGTCGGAGCCGACGTCGATCTGATCGGTGTTGGACTCCAGCTCTTCGACCTTCTGATAGGTGAACTGTTTGTAATAATCGTCGTAGTAGCCCCAGTAGCAGTCGAAGCGGAAGAAGCGCGGCGTGCCCAGACCGTTGGTGGCGGTGCCGTTGTTGACGATGCCCTCGTCGCCCTTGCAGTTGTAGGTCTGGAAATCGTCGCTGTAGCCTTTGTTGTACTTCGTATTGTAAGAGGACGCGTAGTTGTAATACGTGCTGTTGTCCAGCTTGTACCAGTCGATGTTCGACCGGAAGGCGTAGAAGTACTTGCAGACGTAATAGCCGAGGTTCTTGCGGCTGGAGATCATGCGCTGGGTGTTGTTGGCGCTGTAGTTGACGTTATAGCACCAGTGCCAGTAGATGAAGCCCGCCCAGTTGTTGCGCACCTCGCGCTTGTAGGTGGCGGTCTCCGTGGGCCAGTAGGGCTGGCCGTTGACGCGCTCCTGATAGAGGCTGTGGCCGGTGTCGAAGCCCGCGGGGAAATCGGCCCAGCGCTGCGAGCCGCCGCTGGACCAGACCCAGTTCCACCCCACCTGCTGGAAGCCGTCCATGGAGGTGGCGTAGCTCTTGACCGTCGTCGTTTTGGTATAGGTGTACTTGCGCTCCACCACCTCGGCGTTCTCGGGCGCTTCCGTGGCGGGCACCCAGTCAGACACGCCGTAGGCTTCGCTCTTCTGGGCCAGCGGGCCCGCGAAGGTCAGGATCGTGCACAAAGCCAATACAGCGGACAGAAGTCTCCGCTTCATCTATATCGCTCCCCTTCCGGTGCATATAATTCGATACGTTATCATTATACGCTCACGCCGTTTCCGGCGCAAGCAAATATTAACAAATTGATTACATTATATATATTCGCGAAAAGGGACAGAAAAAGCCCGGGCTGACAAAAATCAGTCCGGGCCTTTTCGGGGAAGAAAGGGAACGGCGTTTATCGGGCGTCCTTCGCGCCGCGCCAGCGCAGCGACGTTCTGGCGAACAGCGGCTCACAGGCGCAGAGGACGGCGGGCATGAGGAAGATGCTGACGAGGGCGGAGATGACGGCGCCCCGGGCCAGCATGGCGCAGATGGCGCCGATGAGGTCGATGGACGTGACCAGCGAAACGCCCAGCGTCGCCGTGAACATGACGAGGGCCGAGGTGATGATGGAGCCGTCGGAGGCGGAGGCGGCGATGATCGCCGCTTCCTTGCAGTCCCGGCCCGCGCGCAGCTCCTCCTGGAACCGGGAGGTCATGAGGATCGCGTAGTCCACCGTGGCGCCCAGCTGGACGCAGCTGATCACCGTGGGGGCGACGAAGGCCACCGCAGCGCCCGTGAAATACGGCACGCCCTGGTTGATGAAGATGGCCAGCTCGATCATCCCCACCAGCACCACGGGCACGGAGACGGACCGGAACACCACGGCGATGATCAGGAAGATGGCGGCGACAGAGACGTAGTTCGTCACGCGGAAATCGACGGCGGTCGTCTCGATCAGGTCATCGGTCAGCGCGGCCTCGCCGGTGATCATGGCATCGGGGTCATATTCATAGATGATGGCTTTCATCTGCTCCAGCTGATCCGAGACCTCCGGAGAGGCCGTGTCGAAGGACGAATTGACCATCATCATCTGCCGGCCGCCCTGCCGGAGGATGTCCTTCAGCTCGTCGGGGATGAAGAAATCCGGGATGCCGGAGCCCAGGAGCGAATGATAGGACACCAGATCCGTGACGCCGGGGACGTCCCTGAGCCGGGACTCCATCTCGCCGAGCTTGTCGCCGGAGAGGTCGTCGCGCAGGAGGACGAAGTGGGACGTGGCCATGTTGAACTCGTCCTTGAGGCGCTCGTTGGCGACGATGCTGGGCAGGTCCCGGGGCAGGGACTCATCGAGCTTGTAGTACATATGCACGTTGTTCTGGGCGTAGAGCGCCGGGAAGAACAGCAACAGCGCCAGGATGACGAAGAACGCCCGGTGCGAGACGATGAAGCGGTTGAGCCCGTCGAAGCGCGGGATGATCGTCTTATGGGTGTGACGCAGGAGCTTGTCGGCGATCAGGATGAAGGACGGCAGCACGAGAACGACCGTCAGCACGCCCAGCACCACGCCTTGGCCAAGACGATGCCGATGTCGCGCCCCAGCGTCAGCCGCATGAAGCACAGCGCCAGGAAGCCCGCCACAGTCGTCAGGCTG
>SVKN01000014.1 GCA_015068445.1 Oscillospiraceae bacterium
GCCAGCTGGATCATTTCCTCGGCGGGAACGGCGATCAGGCGGATCTTGCCGCACAGGCCGTCCAGCGCGCCGGGCTCCTTCAGCGCGGCCGCGATGCCCAGCAGGGCGGCAGCCTGGCCGTGGTGGCCGCAGCAATGGGTCATGCCGTTGACGGATTCGGGATGGTTGGCGATGTCAAGAGCGTCCAGCTCGCCGAAGATGGCCAGCGTGGGGCCTTCCTTGCCGGTGTCCACATCGGTGTAGAAGCCGGGGATATCGCCGAAGCCGGGGATCTTGCCGGCCAGGACCAGCTCATAGCCCAGGGCCTCGAACTTCTCTACCAGATACGCATGAGCCTCCCACTCGGTGTAGCCGGTCTGGGGATGGGCCCACAGCCAGCGCTCCGCGTCGAGGATCAGCTGCTTGTTGGCGTCTACGTTCTTGACGATGAGTTCTTGTCTTTCGGTCATATTGGTGCTCCTTTCAGATCAATAATAATCATTTCTCACTGTCATACAGTATAGCACCACTTTCACGAAATAAAAAGCAAAACAGGCCCCTTTGGCTCAAAATCAACGCTTTTTACAGCTTAAATTGGTAAAGTTGCACAAAGCGAACCGATTTATCGGCGGCTGTCCAGATAGCTCTGCAGGATGACGGCAGCGGCCACGGCGTCCACCTTCGCCCGCTGTTTGCCGCGCTTTTTCCCGGCGTCGCTGAGGATGCGGTTGGCCGTGATGGACGTGCCGCGCTCGTCGAAATACCGCACGGGCAGGCCGCTTTTCTCCTCCAGCGCCGCGCCGAAGATCCGGGACTTTTCGGCCCGGGGGCCTTCGGTGCCGTCCATGTTCTTCGGCAGGCCCAGCACGATCTCCTCGGGCCGCTCCTCTTCGATCATCCCGCACAGTTTGTCCAGCAGCAGCGCCCGGTCCCGGCACGTCACGGTGACGCTGCGCCCGGCCAGGAAGCCCGTCAGGTCGGAAAAGGCCACGCCCGTGCGCACGTCGCCCAGATCGACTGCCATGACTTTCATGAGATCATCCCCTTTCTGCATACCAGTATAGCGGAATCCGCCCCCGATTGCAACGCGGGAAGGCGGCGCGTTTAAAAACTTGCATATCGGGGAAAGATATGGTATAGTATAAAATCGAAATGATATCGACCCCCCGGACGGGGGATCGTGAGATTTGGTTTTCGCCCCTTCCTGAGCGAGGCTAGGAAGCGGGTCTTATAGATCATACAATCGCATCACGACAGCCGCAGGTCGATGTGGACGGCCGGCCTTTGTTTTTGTACGCCCAACGGGGCGCGCCTGGCTTTTTGCGTCTGCCGCACGAGAGAAACGGAGTAAATATGCAGGAAAAAAAGAATACCGCAGGCCGCCAGAGAGCGGCCGCAAAGCAGCGCCAGACGGCCAGAGAACCCGCCGCCGTGGCGAAAAAGGCCGCCAAGCGCAAGAGCAAAACAGAAAACGCGGTGGCCGAGACCGTGGCGGCGGCTGCCAAAAAGACGGTCCGCGCCGCCCGCAAGACGGCGGCGAAGGTCAAGCTGCCCGCCCAGACCGCCGAAAAGAAGAGCGCCAAAGCGCCGAAGCTGCGCATCATCCCCCTGGGCGGCCTCAACGAGATCGGCAAGAACATGACCGTGTTCGAGTACGGCGACGACATGTTCATCGTCGACTGCGGCGTCACGTTCCCCGACGACGAGCTGCTGGGCGTCGACCTCGTCATCCCCGACATGACCTACGTCGTGCAGAACAAGGACAAGGTCCGCGGCGTGGTGCTCACCCACGCCCACGAGGACCACATCGGCTCGCTGCCCTACTTTCTTCGGGACGTCAAGGCGCCCATCTACTGCACAGCGCTGACCGCCGGCATGGTGTCGATGAAGATCTCGGAGCACAAGAATCTGGGCAAGGTGAAGATCAACGTCAAGAAGGCAGGGGACAAGTTCAAGCTCGGCTGCTTTGAGATTGAGCTGATCCGCGTCAACCATTCCATCTCCGACGCCGTCGGTCTGGCCATCAAGACGCCCGTGGGCGTCGTGGTCATGACGGGCGACTTCAAGATCGACCCCACGCCCATCCGCGGCGAGATGATCGATCTGGAGCGCTTCGGCAGACTGGGCAGGGAAGGGGTCCTGCTGCTGATGAGCGACTCCACCAACGCCGAGCGCCCGGGCATCTCCATGAGCGAGCGCAAGGTGGGCGAGTCCTTCGACAGCTGGTTCAAGGGCTGCGACAGGCGCATCATCATCGCCACCTTCGCCTCCAACGTGGACCGTCTGCAGCAGATCATCAACACCGCCGTCAAGTACAAGCGCAAGGTCGCCGTCTCCGGCCGCAGCATGGAGAACATCCTCAAGGTGGCGCTGGAGCTGGGCTACCTCGACATCCCCGACAAGACGCTCATCGAGCTGAGCCAGATCAACCGCTACCCCAAGGATCAGCTCGTCGTCATCACCACGGGCAGCCAGGGCGAGCCCATGAGCGCCCTGTACCGCATGGCCTTCACGGGTCACCGCCAGATCGAGGTGGGCAAGGACGACCGCATCATCATCTCTGCGTCTCCCATCCCCGGCAACGAGAAGGCCATCTCCCAGATGGTCAACGAGCTGTTCCGCCGCGGCGCCGACGTGGTGTACAACGCCATCGCCGACGTCCACGTCTCCGGTCACGCCTGTCAGGAGGAACTGAAGATCATCCTCTCCCTCGTCAGGCCCAAATACTTCATGCCCGTCCACGGCGAGTGCCGCCATCTGCTGATGCACGCCAGCCTGGCCCAGACCTGCGGCGTGGACAGCAGCCGCATCCTCATCGGCGACCTGGGGTCCGTGGTGGAGCTGGACGGCGAGAACGCCTGGCAGACCTCCACCGTGCAGGCCGGCCGTGTGCTGGTGGACGGCTACGGTGTGGGCGACGTGGGCACCGCGGTCCTGCGGGAGCGCAAGCTCCTCAGCGCCGAGGGCATCATCGTGGCCGAGACCGTCATGAACCGCGACCTGACGGCCATCGTCTCCGGCCCGGACATCATCTCCCGCGGCTTCATCTTCACCAAGGAAGCCGAGGAGCTCACCGAGGAGATGCGCCGCCTGACCAAAAAGGTCATCGAGGACTGCATGGCCGAGCGCCGCCTCCGCGACCGCAGCGTCATCAAAAACCGCATCCGCGACGAGCTCAGCGAATACCTCTTCCGCCAGATCAAGCGCAGCCCCATGGTGCTGCCCATCATCACGGAAGTCCAATAAGAAAAAAGCCTCCCGCCCGGGAGGCTTTTTCCGTGTTTCGGCGGAAGATTGAGCGGACGATCGCGGCGGTATCCTCGATCCGCTTTTCGCGCCACTTTTTCCCGCCGCGCTTTACATTTCCCACGCGTTTTGCTATACTATCTATATCTATAGGTATACCTTCCCTGTGGCGGGCCTGTCCCGCCGTGAAATGAGGCGAACGATATGGATAAAAAACTGGCCAAGCTGCTGGAGCCGGGGTTCAAGCTGATCTTTGCGATCCTCGTGCTGTTCGTGGCCGTGACCTTTTATTTTTCGGTCCCCGTTGGCGCCGCGGAGGCGGTGGTGACGCTTCTGGTGCTGGTCTATTACAAGAGCCGCGCCCGCAAGCGCAGCAACAGCATGCGCCGCTACGTGGAGGCGCTGGCTTTTCAGGTGGACAACGCCTCCAAGCACACCATGATCAATTTCCCCCTGCCCATGATGGTCCTGCGCCTGGACACCGGCGAGGTCATCTGGCAGAACGAGGTCATGGAGGGGCTGATGAACGTGGGCAGCCACGCCTTCGACCTGCACATCACCGAGCTCGTTCCGGGCTTTGACACCAAATGGATCATGGAGGGCAAGAACTGCTGTCCCCACGACGTGTCCCTGGGCGAGCGCAAGTTCATTGTCTACGGCAACCTCGTCACCGCCGACGATCCTGCGGCGGGCAGCCTGCTGGCCACGCTGTTCTGGGTGGACATCACCGACTACAGCGAGCTGCGCGAGCGCTTCCGCCGCTCCCGCCCCGTGGTGGGCATGCTGCTGATCGACAGCCACGAGGAGCTTTACAAGAATATCGACGAGACCGAAAAATCGATGATCACCGCGGAGATCGACTCCCGCCTGTCCAACTGGATCAAAAAGACCGGCGGCATCTTCCGCAAGCTGGAGCGCGGCAAGTACCTGACGGTGTTTGAAAACGCGGCGCTGCTGGACCTGATCGCCGACAAGTTCTCGATCCTCGAGTCCATGCATGAGGTGAAGAACAGCGAGGGCATCCCCGCCACGCTGTCCATCGGCATCGGCCGGGGCGAGGACTGCAGCCTCAGCGAGCTTTACACCTTCGCCAATCTGAGCATCGACATGGCGCTGTCCCGCGGCGGCGACCAGGCGGTCGTCAAGTCCCCCGGCGGCTTCGAGTTCTACGGCGGCAACAGCAAGGAGATCGAGAAGCGCACCAAGGTCAAGTCCCGCGTCATGGCCAACGCCCTGCGCCAGCTGATCATGGATTCGTCCCAGGTCTTCGTCATGGGCCATCGCGTGTCCGACCTCGACGCCATCGGCGCGGCCGCCGGCGTGGTGGCCGCCGTGCGCAGGCTGGGCAAGACGCCGTATCTCGTGTGCAACCGGGACGTCACCTCCGCCCGGGAGCTGATCGACCGTCTGGCGGCGGCTCCCGAGTACAGCCGCGTCTTCATCACCGAGGAGGAGGCCATGATGCTCTGCGACGCCAACTCCCTGCTGGTGGTCGTCGACACCTCCCGGCCCGATATCGTCGACGCCCCGCGCCTGCTGGACACCATCCAGAAGGTGGCCGTCATCGACCACCATCGCCGCGCCGCCAGCTATATCGAGCGCACGGCCATCAACATGCACGAGCCCTACGCCAGCTCCGCCAGCGAGCTCGTCACCGAGCTGCTGCAGTATATCCTGTCGCCCACCGATCTGCTGAAATCGGAGGCGGAGGCGCTTCTGGCGGGCATCGTTCTCGACACCAAGAGCTTCACGGTCAAGACCGGCGTGCGCACCTTCGAGGCCGCCGCCTGGCTGCGCCAGATCGGCGCCGACACCGTCGACGTGCGCAAGATGTTCTCCGGCAATCTGGAGGGCTACATCAAGCGCTATCAGCTGATCTCCGAGGCGAAGCACGTGTTCCCGGGCATCTCGCTGGTGGTCAGCCACGCCCCCGTGGACCGCGCCGTGGCCGCCCAGGCCGTCGACGAGCTGATCAACATCAGCGACGTGGCCGCGGCCTTCGCCGTCTTTGCCGAAACTTCGGGCGGCTGCGCCGTGTCCGGCCGGTCCTACGGCAAGGTCAACGTCCAGTACGTGCTGGAGAAGATCGGCGGCGGCGGCAGCATGACCATGGCCGGCGCGCAGTTCGCAGACAAGCCCGTGGATGAGGTCGTGGAGCTTCTGACGGCCGCCATCGCGGAATATTTGAAGGATACGAAACAGAAATAAAGGAGAGACATTATGAAAGTCATACTTCTTCAGGACGTCAAGGGACAGGGCAAGAAAAACGACATGATCAACGTGTCCGACGGCTATGCCCGCAACTTCCTGTTCCCCAAAAAGCTGGCCATGGAGGCCACCCCCGACGCGCTCAACGCCAAGAAGATCGCCGATGACGCCGCCGCCCGCAAGGTTGAGCGCGAGCGCCAGACCGCGCTGGAGCTGAAGGATAAGCTGGCCCAGATGCCCGTTTCCATCAAGGCCAAGGCCGGAACCGCCGGCAGGCTCTTCGGCTCCGTCACCACCAAGGAGATCTCGGATGCGCTGAAGGAGCAGTACAACATCGACCTGCCCAAGACCCGCCTGACGCTGGATGAGCCGATCAAGGCTTTCGGTACTTATGAAGTAAAGGCAAAGCTCTTTACAGAGGTCAACGGCGTCATCCGCGTCGTCGTCACCGAGGCATAGCGCATGACCGCCGACCAGCTCTTTACAAGACGGGTCCCCTACAGCGTCGAGGCTGAGCAGGCCGTCATCGGCTCCATGATGATCGACCCCAAGTGCATCCCGCAGGTGATCGAGACGCTGGTGGAGGAGGATTTCTACATCGAGACGAACCGGCTGATCTTCGCCGCCGTGTCCTACATGTTCACCTCCGGCCGCCAGATCGACCCCGTTACGGTGATCGACGAGATGAAGCTCATGGGCAACCGTCAGCAGGCGGACCGCGACTACTTCATCCAGCTCATCGAGACGACGCCCACCTCCTCCAACGTCATGGAGTACTGCCGCATCGTCCGCGGCAAGAGCATGCTGCGCCAGCTGCAGGACATCTCCGCCGAGATCTCGCAGATGACCATGGACGAGCAGGAGGACCCCCAGACCATCGCCGACCTGGCCGAGCAGAAGATCTACGCCGTCCGGCAGGACCGGGAGATCAAGGGCCTCAAGACCATCAACTCCGCCATCGCCGAGGTGTACAACCACCTGGATGAAATGAGCAAGCACCCCGGCGGCCTGCCGGGCCTGCCCACAGGCTTTTCCGAGCTGGACCGCTTCATCGGCGGCCTGAACAAGTCCGACTTGATCCTCATGGCTTCCCGCCCCGGCATGGGCAAGACGTCCATCGCGCTGAACATCGCCCGGTCCGCCATCCGCGACTCCGACAAGACCGTGGTCATCTTCCAGCTGGAGATGTCGAGCCAGCAGCTGGCCATGCGCATGCTGTCCGGCGAGGCGCTGGTGGACAATAAAAAGCTCCGCATGGGCAACCTCAGCGACGAGGACTGGGAGCGCGTGGCGGGCGCCGCGACGCAGCTGACCCAGAACCACATCCTCATCGACGACGATTCCGGCATCACCGTGCCGGAGATGATGGCCAAGTGCCGCCGCGTGGGCGACAATCTGGGCCTGATCGTCGTGGACTACCTCCAGCTGATGCATGCGCCCCGGCGCATCGACAACCGCGTCAACGAGGTGGCCGAGATCTCCCGCTCGCTGAAGATCATGGCCAAGGAGCTCAACGTCCCGGTCCTCTGCCTGTCCCAGCTGTCCCGCGGCCCCGAGAGCCGCACGGACAAGAGGCCCATGCTGTCCGACCTGCGCGAATCCGGCTCCATCGAGCAGGACGCCGACATCGTCCTGTTCATCTACCGCCCCGACTACTATGGCGACGTGCCCCCGGAGCAGCAGAACATGGCCGAGCTGATCATCGCCAAGAACCGTCACGGCGAGGTCGGCAAGATCGAGCTGCAGTGGGAGGGCCAGTTCACCACCTTCCGTGGCAGGGAGACCAGATATGAGGAACCCCCGCGTTATTAACCGAACACTTCTTCAAAAGGGCGACAGGATTCTTGTCGCCCTTTCGGGCGGCGCCGATTCGGTCTGCCTGCTCCACGCCCTGTGCGCCCTGCGTCCGGAGCTGGAGCTGACCGTGGCGGCCGCCCATTATATTCACGGCATCCGTCCGGAGGCCGCCGAAGCCGAGCTGGCGCTGGTGCGCGCGCTGTGCGCGCGCCTGGACGTCCCGCTCACCGTGGGCAGGGGGGACGTGCCCACTTACGCCGCCCGAAACCGCATGGGCCTGGAGGAGGCGGCGCGGACGCTGCGCTACGCCTTCCTGTACGAGACCCTCGACGCTCTCGGGTTCGACAAGCTGGCCACGGCCCATAACCTTTCGGACAACGCCGAGACCGTGCTGCTGGACCTGACCCGCGGCGCGGGCCTCCGCGGCTTTGCCGGCATCCCCGAGCAGGGCGAGCGGCTGATCCGCCCTCTGCTGCGCACCGGCCGGGCGGAGATCGAGGCGTACGACAGCGCTAATGACTTGCCGTACGTCATCGACGGATCGAACGGCGACACAGTCTACAGCCGCAACCGCATCCGCAAAAATGTCCTGCCGGAGCTGCGGGCGATCGATCCCGCCGCCGATCGGGCGCTGATGCGCGCCTCGGACATCGCCCGGGAGGCCCTCGATTTCATCGAGCAGGCTGCCCTGGCTCGGCTGGACGTCCCGCGGGAGCCCGGCACCGCGCCCGTTTCCGTCCTGCAGAGCGCCCACCCGGCGCTGCTGCGCCCCATGGTGCGCCGGCTGATGACGGAAGCGGGAGACGACGGCAGACGCCCCGACGCCCAGCGCACCGAGGCCGTGCGCCGTCTGCTGGCGTCGCCGCGCCGGAACGCGCGCATCCAGCTGGGCGGCGGGTATGAGATGACGCTACGCGGCGAAGAGCTCACCGTCGAACGGGCAGGGGAGGAGCCGACGCCCGACGGCGAGACGATCCTGGTGCCCGGAAAACCGGTCCACTGGAACGGCTGGGAGATCGAGCTGGGCGGCACGCGCGGCGTCGCCTTCGAGGAAGCAAAGCTGACGCCGCCCTTCGTCGTCCGCGCCAGACGGCCCGGCGATGTGCTGGCCCGCCCCTGGGGCCACAAAAAAGTTAAAAAATATATGAATGAACGAAAAATTGCGCCGAAAACCCGTGACAGATTCCCTCTGATATGCGATAATAAAGGCGTATTGCTGATCGGAGACCTTGCAAAGGACTCCGAAAGGTGTTATAAACAGAACGGCAAGCCATTTTTGATTTATTGTGGGAGGTACCCTTCGGATGATGAATGATATTCAGGAGATACTCATTTCGAAAGAAGAGATCCATGAGGAAGTGAAAAAGCTCGGCGCCGCCATCTCGCGGGATTACGCCGGCAAGTGCCCGCTGGTCATGTGCGTGCTCAAGGGCGCCTTCGTCTTCATGGCCGACCTTGTCCGCGAACTGACGATCCCCTGCACCATGGACTTTATGGCCGTCTCCAGCTACGGCTCCGGCACGGTGAGCTCCGGCCGCGTCAAGATCAACAAGGACCTCGACACGGACATCACCGGCCGCGACGTCATCATCGTAGAGGATATCCTCGACAGCGGCGTCACCCTGTCCCACCTGATCGAGCTGCTCAAGGGCCGCAACCCCGCGTCCCTGGCCGTGTGCACGCTGCTCGACAAGCCCGAGCGCCGCAAGGCCTACGTCGCCATCGACTACAAGGGGATCAGCATCCCCGACGTCTTCGTCGTGGGCTACGGCCTCGACTACGACGAAAAATACAGGAACCTTCCCGATCTCTGTGTTCTGAAGCCGGAGATCTACACGAAATAAAGGAGTGAGTATCCGGTTTGAACAACAGGAACAACAAGAATAACCGCTTCCGTATGCCGGGCATCGGTCTCTATCTGATCATCCTTCTGGTGGTCATGGGCACCGTGGGCGTCCTGCTGGACTTCCCCGAGGCCCAGGAGCCGGTGACCTACAGCGACGTGATCAAGCTGTTTCAGGAGGAAAAAGTCGACGCCTTCGTCATCCAGGGCAACGATCTGACCATGCAGCTCAAGGACGAGTCCCTCGTCAGCTACGAGCTGCCCGACGTCAACATCTTCTACTACGATCTGGGCGAGCTGATCACCCAGCAGCGCGATTCCGGCGTCATCCGCATGCAGGACTTCAAGGTGGAAAAGGTGTCCTGGCTGACGGCGCTGGTGCCATATATCATCCTGTTCGCCATCCTGGGCGCCTTCTGGATCTTCTTCCTCAGCAAGCAGGGCGGCGGCGCAGGCGGCGCGATGAACTTTGGCAAGTCCCGCGCCAAGCTGGCCACCCCCGACATGAAGAAGGTCTTCTTCAAGGATGTCGCCGGGGCCGAGGAGGAGAAGGCCGACCTGCAGGAGGTCGTGCAGTTCCTCAAGGCGCCTCAGAAGTTCCTGGAGCTGGGCGCGCGCATCCCCAAGGGCGTGCTGCTGGTGGGCCCTCCGGGCACCGGTAAAACGCTGATCGCCAAGGCTGTCGCCGGCGAGGCGGGCGTGCCCTTCTTCTCGATCTCCGGTTCCGACTTCGTGGAGCTGTACGTCGGCGTGGGCGCGTCCCGCGTCCGCGACCTGTTCAACGAGGCGAAAAAGAACGCGCCCTCCATCGTCTTCATCGATGAGATCGACGCCGTGGGCCGCCGCAGAGGCGCCGGTCTCGGCGGCGGGCATGACGAGCGCGAGCAGACCCTCAACCAGCTGCTGGTCGAGATGGACGGCTTCGGCAACAACTCCGGCGTCATCGTCATCGCCGCCACCAACCGCGCCGACATCCTCGATCCCGCGCTGCTGCGCCCCGGCCGCTTCGACCGCCAGATCTACATCGGTGTGCCCGACATCAAGGGGCGCAAGGAAATCCTGCAGGTCCATGCCAAGGGCAAGCCCTTCGAGCGCGACGTCTCCTTCGACGCCATCGCCAGCAAGACCGTGGGCTTCACGGGCGCCGATCTGGAGAACCTGCTCAACGAGGCCGCCCTTCTGGCGGCCCGCGAGGACCGCTCCGCCATCGCCATGAGCGATCTGGACAACGCGTACCTCAAGGTCATCATGGGCAACGAAAAGAAGAGCCGCGTGATCTCCGAGCACGAAAAGAAGCTCACCGCCTACCACGAGGCGGGCCACGCCCTGGTCACGAAGCTCCTGCCCTCTCAGGACCCCGTCCATCAGGTGTCCATCATCCCCCGCGGCCGCGCGGGCGGCTTCACCATGAGCCTGCCCAAGGAGGATAAATATTACGCCTCCAAGAACGAGATGCTCGACGAGCTCGTGGTGCTGCTGGGCGGCCGCGTGGCCGAGAAGCTGGTGCTGGACGACATCTCCACCGGCGCGTCCAACGACATCGAGCGCGCCACCGAGATCGCCCGCGGCATGGTCACCAAGTACGGCATGAGCGACAAGATCGGCCCCATCAGCTTCAACTCCAACGAGGAGGTCTTCCTGGGCCGCGATTTCGCCACCACGAAGAACATGTCCGACACCACCGCTGCGCTGATCGACAGCGAGATCAAGCGCATCATCGACGAGGCCTACGAGCGCTGCTCCAAGCTGATCTCCGAGAATATGCCCATGCTCGACAAGATCGCCCAGGCGCTGCTGGAGCATGAGACCATCGGCGAAAAACACTTCGAGGCGCTGTTCAGCGATCAGCCCGTGGACTGGGATTCCATCCACGAGGCGGGCCTGCTGGAGGACGAATCGAAGGACGAAACGAAGCCGGAAGACCAGCCCGCCCCCGAGGGCGACGGCGGTCAGCCCGAATAATTATTTTATTAATTATATGAGTCATTCCGGGGCGGGCGATCAGCCCGCCCCGGAGCGTGTCGATGAAAGCGACACGCTTTGTATGAAGACCGCTTCGCTGGGTCTTCCTGCGAGGTCACTCGCGCTTATCGCGTGCGGCTGTGCCGCACTTGGTCGGCGCGAGTGCTCGCCTTGCTCGCTTCAAAGGAGTTTTCTGGGGTCACATGTCCGCCAGAAAACAGATTTGTTAATAGATTCTTGTGCGCATAAACGATATCGGGCCTTTGTATGTAGTCTGCGGGGCGGGCGATCAGCCCGCCCCATTCTTATCCTTGAAAGGGAGGTGTGTGATGATCCCGGAATATGTCGGCACGGCGCTTGCGCTTCTCCGCGGCGCGGGCTTTGAGGCGTACCCCGTGGGCGGGTGCGTCCGCGACCTGCTGCGCGGCGAGGAGCCCCACGACTGGGACGTGACCACCTCCGCACAGCCTCCGGAGATCAAGGCGGTCTTCCGGGACTTCACCACCGTCGATACCGGCATCCGCCACGGCACCGTCACGGTCCTGCTGGGCGGCCGGCCGCTGGAGATCACCACCTTCCGCACCGACGGCGGCTATCTCGACCACCGTCATCCGACGTCCGTCACCTTCGTCTCCGATCTGACGGAGGACCTGCGGCGGCGTGACTTCACGGTCAACGCCATGGCGCTGGGAGAGGGCGGGACCGTCATCGACCCCTTCGGCGGGCAGGCTGACCTGCGGGCAAGCGTCCTCCGCGCCGTGGGCGATCCTCGCCTGAGGTTCGAGGAGGACGCGCTGCGCATCCTCCGGGCCATCCGCTTCTGCGCCAAAATGGGCTTCGATATCGAGCCCGAAACCATGCGCGCCATGGAAGAAAAGGCCTCGCTGCTGGCGCAGGTCTCCGGGGAGCGCATCTACGGTGAGCTGCAGGGCATCGTCATGGGCGATCACGCGCTGAAGGCGCTGCTCACCTGTGCGGTCCCGCTGTCCGCCGCCCTGCCCGAGATCAAAGACTCCATCGGCTTCGACCAGCGCAACCGCCACCATATCTATGATGTCTGGGAGCACACTGCCCGAGCGCTCCAGAGCGCGCCGAAGGACCGTCTGATCCGCCTGGCGCTGCTGTTCCACGACGTTGGCAAGCCAAGGAGCTTTACAGTCGATTTTAACGGCGAGGGCCACTTTTACGCCCACGCCCGCCTCAGCGCCGAGAGCACCGAGGCGGCGCTGACCCGGCTGAAGGCCGATCGGGAGACCCGGGAGGAGGTGGTCTGGCTGGTGCGCATGCACGACCTCACCGTCACCCCCGACGAGCGCACGGCGAAGCGATTGCTGTCCCGGTACGGGCACGAGCGCACCCGCCGCCTGTTGCTGCTCAAGGAGGCTGACAACCTGGCCCAGAGCCCGGCGTACACGAACCGCGGCGAGGACGCCCGGGCGCTGCTGGCGCTGACGGAGCAGCTGGAGCGTCAGCGCCCCTGTCTGACGCTCCGGGATCTGGCCGTCCGCGGCGGCGACCTGATGGCATTGGGTTATTCCGGTCCCGCCCTGGGCGAGACGCTGCGCCGCCTGCTGGAGGACGTGCTGGAGGGCCGCTGCCCCAACGAGCGGGCCGCGCTTCTGGACAGAGTAAAGTTTTACAGTGCACAATGATAAAACGCCTGACAGTCGTTGAAATGTCGGGCGTTTTTTGATAAAATAACTGTAGTTGAACATTTTTCAAAGGAGCGCGGCCATGGATTACTGCGGCATCCAAGTGAATAACCCCTTTTTCCTGGCCCCCATGGCCGGCGTCACCGACGCGCCCTTCCGCGCCCTGTGCGAGGAAAACGGCGCATCGCTGACCTACACCGAGATGGTCAGCGCCAAGGCCCTGGTCTATCACGACAAAAAGACCGCCGACCTGCTGCGCCTCGACGCGGACCGCCGCCCCTGCATCGCCCAGATCTTCGGGCACGAGCCTGACGTCATGGCTGAGGCCGCCCGTCTGGCGCTGGAGATCTCCGGGGCCGAGGGCATCGATATCAACATGGGCTGTCCCGTGTCAAAGGTCGTCGGCAACGGCGACGGCAGCGCCCTCATGCGCGACCCCGCTCAGGCGGCGGCCATCGTCACCGCCGTCAAAAAGGCCGTGCCCGTCCCTGTCACGGTCAAGTTCCGCAAGGGCTTCGAGGCGAACAGCGACACCTGCGCCTCCTTCGCCCGCGTGCTGGAGGACGCCGGGGCCGACGGTCTGTGCGTCCACGGCCGCACCCGCGCCCAGATGTATTCCGGCCAGTCCGACCGCCGCGCCGCAGCCGAAGTCAAGGCAGCTGTCCGCGTGCCCGTCGTCGCCTCAGGTGACCTCTTCACGCCCCGCCAGTGCCTCGACACCATGGCCGAGACGGGCGTGGATTTCGTCATGATCGCCCGGGGCGCCCAGGGGAACCCCTTTATTTTCGACGACTGCCTGCGCGCGCAGGCAGGGGAGACGCCTGTCCGCCGCAGGCCGGAGGACGTGGTCGACGCCATCCTGCGTCAGGCCGAAGCCCTCTGCGCCCAGAAGGGCGAGACCCGCGCCATGATCGAGTTCCGCAAGCACGGCCTGTGGTACATGGCGCGCTTTTCCGGCGTCAGGACGCTGAAGGTCCGCATGTCGGGCGTGACGCGCCTGACGGAGCTGCAGGCCATCTGCCGGGAGCTCACACAGTACCGGCTCAAGGAGGTGACGCGCGATGAATGAGGATTCCGCTCTGATCGCCCGCGCCAAGGCTGGCGATGAAAGGGCCTTCGAGGCGCTGGTCACCGCCTACGAAAAGAAGGTCTACGCCACGGCCTACCGCTTCCTCGGCAACGAAGCGGACGCCATGGACGCCTCGCAGGAGGTGTTCCTGCGCGTGTTCCGCTTCCTCGACAAGTTCAACGAGGCGTCCAGCTTCTCCACCTGGCTCTACCGCATCACCATCAATGTCTGCAAGGACAGCCACAAGAAGCGCGCCGCCCGCGGCGAGCTGTCGCTGGAGGTCCCTGACGACGAAAACGGCAGCTACAGCGCCGAGATCAGCGACAGCCGCTACGATCCCGTGGAGGTCTTCGAGCAGGCGGAGCTGAGCCGCAATATCCGGGAGGGCATCGAGAGCCTGCCCGAGAATTATAAGGAAATGATCGTCATGCGCGACCTGTGCGACATGAGCTACGAGCAGATCGCCGCCGACACGGGCCTCGAGATCGGCACGGTCAAATCCCGCATCTCCCGCGCCCGCGAACGATTGAGAAAATATCTGTTACAAAACGGGAACAAACCGAGTTCCTTTCGGTCTAAGTAGTGAAAGGAAGATCAGGGTATGAAAGTGTGTAACGGATATCCGCTGCTGATCAGCCGCTTCCTCGACGGCGACCTGTCGCCGGTGGAGGAACGCGAGCTGCGCGAGCATCTGGCCTCCTGCGAGGCCTGCCGCCTCTATTATCAGCAGCTCAGCGCCATCGGCGAACAATTGCATGAAGACATTCCCTATCCCGCGAACCTGCACCGGAGCATCATGGGCGCCGTGGCGGCCGAGCGGAAAAAGGTCGTGCGGTTCCGTCCGCGCAGGCTCATCGGCGCCGTCGCGGCGGCTGTCGCCGTCTGCGTCGTGGCGGGCGTGACGGCCCGGGGCGGGCTGTTCCGCATGGGCAGCGCCAAAAGCGAAAGCGCCGCGCCCGAGACCGTGATGATGTCCATGGCCATCTCCAGCCAGGAGGAGGCGCTCGAAGCGAAGGACGCTCCCATGGAGACGATGATGGCCGAATCGGTCGAAGCGGATGAGGTCGAGCAGAAGTCTGTCCGCATCGAGGAGCCCGCTGCCGTGTATGTCACCACTACGGCCATGGGCGCCGCCCCGTCGGGCGTTACTGTTTACGACAACGCGCGCAGGGATACCGGGACTGAGGCGACGCCCGTCGTCTCCATCGAAAACGGCGGACTGCCGCAGCTGGCGAAATCTCTCGGCCCCGCAGCCCGGGGCTACGCCTGGTGCATGGTAGCCAGCGGCTGGCTGGAGGATATGCCCGAAAACGTGGAGCTGTACGCGGGCGAGGACCTGCAGCCCGGCTCGCTGCTGCTGATCCCGCTGGACAACGACCCCTTCCTCCGGGAGCAGCTGAGCACCAGCCTTTCGGAGAGCGGCTTCACCGTGTCCCTGGACGCCACGGGCACCTGCTTCTCCCTCGATCGTCAGGCCGACGAGGGCCTGCTGATCATCGAGCTGAAAAACTGAAAACGCACCGATATATGATAGAAAGGATGGCCGTTCGGCCATCCTTTCTCAGATTCTGGAGAGTTCGTTTTCCTTCCGAGCATCTTTACGCTCGCGCAGCGAGCGGTAATGGATCGGTGTTTTCGGCGGACATGTGCCGACGAAAACACACCTTTCGGTCTGCAAACGTGCGAGCGTCAGCGAGTGCGCTGCAGCAGACCGGCCCGAGCAGACGGATGTTCTTCCGTCTGCGGGCCCTTACTTGTCGCAAATCCTGATTTGCGACGGGCGCAGGATGGTCGTTCGGCCATCCTTTCTCAGTTTTTTCAGCCCTGATAATCCTCCAGCAGCATCGCAAGCGCCTCCTCGCTGTCGACAGTCACGCCCTCGGCCAGCCGCAGCCTGTCCTGCTCCGGCAGGGAGGCGACGGCGCAGTCCGTCAGCCGCACAAGACCGTTTTCCGGGGAGAACACGGCCACCACGCCCATATACTCCCGCACGGTGTACAGCGGAGCGGACACCTCCGCGACCGTTGCAGAGACCGGAACAGGGGCGGGGGACGGCCGCAGCGCCGCAGCGCCTGTCAGCCCCAGCGCCAGCGTGCCCAGCCCTGCCGCCAAACGCAGGCGAAGCGTCTTTTGCATCATGAGCACACACCTCTTTTTGTCTCTATTCTGCCCCATGATGCCCGTGATATACTACCATTTGCATTTCGACAAAGATTGTGTTATACTGTATCCGTATCTTTATGTCCATCCATTCTTTCAGGGCGGCCGCGCCGCCTTCAAGGAGACATCGCATCGTGACCACAACCAACAAGAAAAAGAAACGGGGATTCTTCCGCAGCTTCTTCCGCGGGCTGGGCTTTCTCGTGCTGACGCTGATCCTCATCGGCTTCACCTGCACGGCGATCTGCGGCATGGCCTTCGCCTATTATATCGAGGAATACGTCAGCAAGGACGTAGATATCGATCTGGAGAGCTTCCGGCTCAATTTCACCAGCTTCATTTATTATATCGACAAGACCACAGGGCAGGAGGTGGAGCTCCAGCAGCTCCACGGCTCCGAGAACCGCGTCTGGGCCGATATCGAGGAGATCCCGCAGCAGCTGCAGGACGCCTTCATTTCCGTGGAGGACGCCACCTTCGAGACCCACAACGGCGTCAACTGGAAGCGCACCATCGGCGCCGCCATGAACTATATCGTCAAGTTCCGCTCGAACTTCGGCGGCGGCTCCACCATCACTCAGCAGCTGATCAAGAACCTGACGGGCGACGACGAGACCTCCGTCAAGCGCAAGATCCAGGAGGTCATGCGCGCGCTGGAGCTGGAGAAGAAGTACGAGAAGGACGACATCCTCGAGATGTACCTCAACACCATCTATTTCGGCCAGTCGTCCTACGGCGTGCGACAGGCGGCCTACACCTACTTCGGCAAGGAGCTGAACGAGCTGACCCTGGCCGAGTGCGCCTCCATCGCCGGCATCACCAAGAACCCCTACAAATACGACCTGATCCGCTTCCCCGAGTACAACGCCGAGCGCCGCGCCATCGTCCTGGGCGAAATGAAGCGCTACGGCAAGATCGACGAGGAGCAGTATGACCGCGCCATGAACGAAAAGGTCGTGGCCAACCGCGGCAAGGAGAGCAGCGAGTCCGGCCAGTACCAGTCCTACTTCGTCGACGCCGTCATCGACTCCGTCATCGCCGACCTGCAGACCAAGAAGGGCTACAGCGCCGAGACGGCGAAGCTGATGCTGTACACCGGCGGCCTCAAGATCATCACCACCATCGACATGGACATCCAGGCCGCCATGGACGAGGTCTTCACCGACCTCGACCACTTCCCCGGCGTTCTGGGCTCCGACGGCACCATGCCCCAGGCGGCCATGGTCCTCATGGACCCCTACACCGGCGAGGTGAAGGCGCTGTACGGCGGCAGGGGAGAGAAGACGGGCAACCGCGTGCTCAACCGCGCCACCATGTCCAAGCGTCAGCCCGGCTCCTCCATCAAGCCGCTGACCGTCTACGGCCCCGCCATCGAGGCCGGGCTGATCACGCCCATCACGGTCATCGACGACGTGCCCAAGGACTTCACGGTCCGCGACACAGGCTGGCCAAAGAACGAAAACAAGACCTACAGCGGCAAATGTACGATCCTCCGCGGTATCGCCCAGTCCCTGAACACCATCGCCGTGGACGTCGTCACCCGCCTGACGCCCGAAAAATCATACGATTTCGCCCACAACCGGCTGAACATGTCCACCCTCGTCGATTCCCGCACGGTGACGCGCAAGAACGGCGAGACCGAGATCCAGACGGATATCGCCATCAGCCCCATGGCCCTGGGCGGCCTGACCGACGGCGTCCGCGTCATCGACATGGCGGCCGCTTATTCGGCCTTCTCCAACGACGGCTACTACAACAATCCCGTTCTGTATACGAAGGTCTATAACTCCTCCGGCGAGCTGATCCTCGACAACACCCCCCAGAAGACGGAGGCCATGAGCGCCAAGACCGCCACCTACATGGTGGAGCTGCTGCGCTACGCCGTCACCAACGGCACGGGCGCCCAGGCGGCGCTGGGCAACGGCATCGCCGTGGGCGGCAAGACCGGTACCACCACCAGCAACTATGACCGCTGGTTCGCCGGCATCACGCCGTACTACACCGGCGTCGTCTGGTTCGGCTACGACCGCCAGCAGGAGGTCACGGGCGTCTCCACGAACCCGGCCCTCTACCTGTGGAAGCAGGTCATGCAGCGCGTCCACGCCGGCCTGCCGGAGCGCGATTTCTACACCTCCGTGGAGCTGGTCAAATGCTCCTACTGCCTCGACAGCGGCCTCGCCCCCGGCAACTACTGCAGCCGCGATCCCCGCGGCAGCCGCGTGGCCACCGCCTACGTCGCCAAGGAGGACGTCCCCACCGAGACGTGCAACTGCCACCGCCAGGTGGACGTCTGCGCCGAGACGGGCCTGCCCGCCAACCAGTACTGCAATCAGGCCACGGTCCAGCACGCCGTGCGCGTCTACGTGGACGACCGCAAGTTCCCGATCTCCGTCCCCGTGGGCGACAGCGGCGCCTGCATCTACCCCAACTCCATTTGTACCACCCATAACGCCGAAAACGACGGCAACCTCCCGCCCGAGCCCGATCCCATCGAGGAGCCCACTCCGGGCTTCTGGGAGAACCTGTTCCCGGACAGGCCCGACAACAACGACAGCTGGTGGGACAACCTGTTCCCGTCCAATCCCTGATCGGAACGCGCAAGGAAAGGAAGTGAAGCGGCCGCAATGAATCTGACACATCTGAAATACGCCCTGGAGGTCGAGCGCACCGGCTCCATCACCAAGGCGGCGGAAAATCTGTTTATGGGCCAGCCCAACCTCAGCCGCGTCATCAAGGAGCTGGAGGACACCGCGGAGATCAAGATCTTCCGCCGCACCTCCAAGGGCATCGTCCCCACGGAGAACGGCCGCATCTTCCTCGAGCGCGCCCGTGAGATCGTCCGCCAGTCCCAGGAGCTGGAGAACCTGTTCAAAAACAGCCGCGGCCGTCGCCAGAGCTTCCGCGTGGCGGGGCAGAGCTCCTGCAGCCTGCTGCGCGCCTTCGAGCGCACGGTCATCGCACTGAGCCGCGACGGCAACTACGACTGTTATCTGGAGGAATGCCCCTCCAGCGAGGCGCTGGAGCGCGTGCTCCACGGCGACGTCAGCATCGGTCTGATCAAGTCCCGCATCGCCGATATGGACACGCTGCAGCAGGCGCTGTGGGAGCGCAACGTCCGCTGCCAGACCGTGGGCAGCTTCCGCCATCTGCTGCTGATGCACAAGGACCACCCCCTGGCCGGGGCCTCCCGGGTCACGGAGGGGATGCTGGAGCAGTACACCCTCGTCACCTCCGGCGGGCGCAAGGACGTGGGCGGCGTCAGCCGCATGGTCTTTTTCCCGTCGGTCGCCGGGTGCATCGCCGCCATGCCTGGCATCTTCGGCAGCTATATGATCACCAGACCCTTCCCCGCCGAGACCATCCGTCCCCTGGGCCTCATCATGAAGGAATACGACGACGGCCGCGGCGAGATGTCCGACCTGCTGGTCTACCGCTCGGAGCACAAGCTCAACGACGCCGAGAGCATCTTCGCCGACGAGTTCACCGCCGCCCACTGGGACAGCAGCGGCCGCAGGGTCGAATAGAACCGCATAATAAAACGCCTCTTTCCACTTTTCTTTGGAAAGAGGCGTTTTTAGCGTGTCAGTGTTATTATTTATCCTTTTTCGTCTGGTCCTCGATGAAGTCCCAGATATCCTGCTCCTCGGCCAGACCCTCCTCGGCGGCGCGGTCGGCCTTGACCTCCTCGATGATGGAGTCCAGGTCGGGCTCCAGCGGCTCGTCCTTCTCGTGATCGAAGAAGGTGGAGGGCAGCTCGGGCTCCGTCTTCTTTTGCGCCCTGGCGTCCTCCTTGGGCATCCGCGGCGGGAAGACGAAGCAGGTGCCGCAGTACACGGCCACGGCCACCAGCATCATCGTTTCGGCAAAGCCCAGCGGATAGCGGTAATCCGTCAGCGTCAGCACGGCGCTGACCACCACGACGCTCGTCATCACCACGGCCCCCAGCAGGGAGAAGGAGATCAGAAAGTTCCGCGCCTGCTTGACGAAGCGCATGGAGCTGACGCCGTAGACCGCCAGCGTCAGCAGCATCACGGCCAGAACCTCGGTGGCGTAATAGCCGATCACCGGGCTGGCGGAGACGTAGTCTTTATAGACGACCAGCAGCATCAGACACATGAAGAACACGGGGATCACGGAGAAGACCGACGTCATCTCCTTGTCGTCCGACACGACGCTGTACAGGATGCCGAAGGCGCTCACCAGCGCCAGCGCCAGCGTGGCCGCCGTCAGCAGCCCGCCCTGGCGGGAGCTGATCATCGAGAACAGCCGGACGCCGGCCGACAGGAACAGCAGGATGGCCGAGGTGGCCACCGCCATCTTGAACGTCTGGTTCTCGATCCGCTGCGCGGGCAGCGGCCGCGCCCCCAGCAGGAACGCCGCCGCGGCGCAGGCGGCACCCAGCACCACCAGCAGACCGTAATACACCTTTCCGGGGTGAGTGAAATCCATCAGAAACGCACGGTAAATGCCGACGACCATGCCCGCGAAGGCGTAGATCATCAGCAGCATCGATCTTCGATTCGTTTTCATATCGCAGCACCTGTTTTGCATAAGAATAGCTTGTAAGCTCATTATAACACAGAACACAACGTTGGGAAAGGACTAAAAATGAAAAGGATGACCGTGATGCTGCTGGCGGCGCTGGCCGCCGTGTACCTGATGCCGCTGTTCACCGTGGGCGTCGGCGGCGGGAAGGCGCAGGAGCCTGCGCCCGCTGCGGAGCCTGTCGCCGAGGAGCCGCCGGATTTCGACCGCCGCACGACCGTCACCGTGCTGTTGGACGGCGCTATAAAGTCGATGAGCCTGCGGGACTACCTCCGGGGCGTGGTGGCGGCGGAGATGCCCGCCTCCTTCCCGGAGGAGGCGCTGAAGGCCCAGGCCGTGGCCGCCAGGAGCTACACGCTCTACCAGCTCAGACTATACGAAGACGGCGCGGCCCTGCCCGAGAGCCACGGCGGCGCGCAGCTCTGCGGCGACCCCGCCCACTGCAGCGGCTACGTGGACGTCGACGCGCGGAAGGCCGAGCTCTGGGGCGCGGATGCATCCTACTATGAAGCGCGCATCACCGCCGCCGTGGACGGGACCGCCGGGGTGACGGCCACGTATGACGGCGCGCCCATCGCCGCTGTGTTCCACTCGGCCTCCGGCCCCAGGACCGAGAGCGCGTTGGCCGTCTGGGGCGCGGACCTGCCGTATCTCGTCACCGCCGCCAGCCCCGGCGGCGATCAGTCGCCCGACTATCTGGGAGAGGTGACGGTCGCGGAGGAAGCGTTCAGGGAAAAGATGCTGGCCGCGCACCCCGACATGGACCTGTCCGCGCCGGCGGACACCTGGTTCCGCGCCTCCGTGCGCTCGGAGGCCGGCGGGATCATCGATGTGGAGGTAGGCGGCGTCCGCGTCAGCGGCCTCTGGCTGCGGCAGCAGCTGGGCCTCAACTCGACAAACTTCACCTACCACCCGGCGGACGGCCTGCTGACCTTCCGCACCGTTGGCTGCGGCCACGGCGTGGGCATGAGCCAGTACGGCGCGAAGGCGCTGGCGGAGCAGGGGAGGACTTACGACGAGATCCTCCGCTGGTACTATCAGGGCGTCGATCTGACGGTCAGATCGTGAATAAAAGCGCATCACCGGGGCGATAATAGCCTCGGAGGTGCTGCTCATGCATGAAAAAGACGGCGCGATGGCGCGCCTGATGAGCTTCGCGGAGGATAAGGGATTTTACATCATCCTTATGCTGTGCGTTGTCGCCATCGGCATATCGGGTTATGTATTGTTTTTCGCCCCCACGGGGGAGCAGAGTGACTTCGGTCTGCAGCCGGGCGCGGAGCCCGGCGTCCCCGCCGCCGCGGCAGAGAAGCCGGAGCGGGTGCCCGTGATCCCGGACGTCAGGGTGGAGCTGGAGCCGGAGCCAGAGGAGGTCCCCGTGATTCCGCCCAAGCCCGTGGAAGCCCCGGCCTCCGCCCCCGCAGAGGTGCAGACGTGGCTGTTTCACCGCGACCCGTCCCGGCTGATGCCCGTCAGCGGGCCGATCATCCGCGGGTATTCCATGGACACGCTGGTCTATGACGTCACCATGGGCGACTGGCGCACCCACGACGGGATCGACATCGCCTGCACCGTCGGCGACGAGGTCCGCGCCCCGGCGGACGGCACGGTGATCCGTGCCGGGACCGACGACCTGCTGGGCGGTCTGGTGGAGATCGACCACGGCGATGGACTGACGACGCTGCTGTGCGGCCTGTCGGCCGACGGTCTGGCGCAGGAGGGGCAGAAGGTGACGGCCGGGCAGACCGTGGGCCGCGCCGGAGGCACCATGAAGACCGAAAGCCTGCTGGAGCCCCACGTCCATCTGTCCGCTCGCCGGGACGGCGTGTCCGTCGACCCGGAGAGCCTGAACCTGAAATAACGCGCAGCGCCGCCTCACGGAGGCGGCGCTTTGTTGCGCTCTTCGCCATTTTGTGGTATATTGCTATTATTACGACCGAACGGAGGGACGATCTAATAATGAACGCGATACATAAACGCCTTCTGGCACTGAATCTGGCGCTTCTTCTGCTGCTGACGTGCGCCCTGACGGCCGCCGCGGCGGAGCCGCAGGCCGAGCTGACGGGGTACGATTTCATTATCACGGTGGACGGGTTCCGGTTTCCGTCTTCCATGCGCCGGGCCGGCGACGGCTGGGTCTACGACCCGGACGGCGAAGTGCCGACGCTGACGCTGACCGATTACGACGGCGGCCCCATCACCGCCAGCGGCGATCTGCGCATCTACACTGAGGGCGACGTGACCATCCGCGGCAACTCTTGGTATAGCGGCAATTACGGCAGCTGCGGCATCGAAGCCGACGCGGATGAGCTGACGATCCTGACGCTGTCGGGCACGCTGACCGTCATCGGCGGCAGCGGCACGATCACGGGCGGTTACGGCGTCGCAAACAACCGGGGCAGCGTCATTTACGAGGGGAGCCGCGATACGACCGCCACCTTTGTGGGCGGCGCCGGGACCGGCGACAAATCGGCGGGCGGCGACGCCTTCTTTGCCCGCGAGACCGCGTCGATCGGCGGCCCCGGCACCGTCGCCAGCACCGGCGGCGACGGTCTGGGGATGGGCGGCGCCGGGATGCGGGCCACCAGCATCGCCATCGATGCGGATGCGGAGATCAACGGCAGCACCTACAGCTGCGGCATGTACGCCAATAAGCTCTCCTTCGGCCTTGTGGACGCCACGATCTACGGCTACGGCGTGCCGATCCACCTCGGCGGCAGTGACCCGTCGCTCATCTATGATAAGGTCCACTGCACGCTGACCGCCGAGGGCGATACGGCGTATTTCAGAACGAACCGCTACACGCTGACGCTCGACGGCGGCAGCGCGGGCACGAAGAGCATCCCGTTGCGGTACGGCTCGGACAAACTGCTGGCGCTGGGGGATTACCGCTTCGAGCGGGACGACGCGGCCCAATGGGGCTGGACCTCCGACGGGACCGTGCTGCCCCTGAACGCCCTTTATCAGATGGAGTACAGGGATACGACGCTTTCCGCCGCCTGGCGGCCCTTCTCCGATATCACGGTGATCCGGGAGGGCGGCGAGGTCACGGCGACGATCTCGGACGCCTGGACCGACGCTTTCGGCGCATCCTACTGCATCGTCGGCCTCTATGAGGGCGACAGGCAGCTGGCCGCCGCAGTGGGGCCCGTCCCCGACAGCGCCGACACGACGATCCGGCTGACCTATACGGGCGCGGGCGATCCCGTCTGCCGCATCTATACGCTGGACAGCCAATTCCGCCCGCTCACCGTCCCCGTGGAGAAATAACAGCCTGCATATGAAAAAAGAGCCGCGACCGCGGCTCTTTTTTGCTGTCATATTCTCATTTCATACGCTACGAACCAGCTGTCGAAGCCGAACATCTCTCCTGCCCGGTGGAAGCCCATGGAGTCGTAGAGATGCAGCGTCAGCACGTTGTCCTTCGCGGCCTCGAAGCGAACGCCGTCGTAGCCCAGCGCCCGGGCCTTGGCCAATGCGGCCGTCACGATCCGCCGGGCCAGCCCCTTGCCCTGCAGCTTCGGCGCGATGCAGAACCGCGCCATGGCGCAGGGATTTTTGACGCCGTCGTCCCAGAAATCCTGATCCACGTCCTCCTCCTCGGCCAGGTACTCGGCCCAGGGGCGGATCATCAGCACGGAGAAGATCTCGCCCTCGCGGACCAGCTTGTAAAGCCCGTGATGGGCGATGTCGTTCGACAGGATCTCCCGGTTGGGATAAAAATCGTCCCAGTCGGTGACGGCCGTCTCCGCGGCCGCCAGACGCGTCAGCGCCTGGATCTCCTCCAGATCCTCCGGCAGGGCGGGGATGAGGTCAAGCTCGATGTCGTTCATAGTCGCTCCTAAAAATCGTATCCTTTGTTGTCGGCTGTCTGCTCGTCCAGCTGGAACGTGAGGTCGAAGGTCTGCCCGCCGCGGTAGTAGCTCAGCGTGACGCTGTCGCCCGCCTTATGGGCGTTGCGCGCCGCGCAGGCCTCCGAAACGCTGCGCACCGGCGTGCCGTCGATGGCCGTGATGATGTCGCTGCTCTCCAGCCCGGCCTTGGCCGCCGCCGACATGGGCATCACCGTGTCGACGAACAGCCCGGAGGGCAGGTTGTAGAAGGACGCGGCCAGCGGGCTGATGGTCCGCACCGTTACGCCGACCAGCGGCCTGCCGGAGACGTAGCCGTTTTTGACCAGCTCCTCCACGATGGGCTTGACCGTGTTGATGGGGATGGCGAAGCCAAGACCCTCGAAGCCCGAGGATGTGATCTTGATGCTCGTCACGCCCACCACCTGGCCGTACTTGTTCAGCAGCGGCCCGCCGGAGTTGCCGGGGTTGATGGAGGCGTCGGTCTGGATCAGATCCATGACGTTGTTGTCCACGGTCATGCGCCGGTCGGTGGCCGAAATGATGCCGGCCGTCACCGTGCCCTGCAGCTGCAGGCCGCCGGGGTTGCCGATGGCGATGGCCGGCTCGCCGATCTGCAGCGTGTCGGAATCGCCGAAGACGGCGGCGGGCAGGTCGCCCCCCGTGATCTTCAGCACGGCGATGTCGGTCTGCTCGTCGGTGCCGATGAGATAGGCGGGGCAGTTGGCGCCGTCCGAGAGGACCACCGTGATGCTGCCGCCGTCGGAAATGACGTGGTTGTTCGTGACGATATAGCCGTCCGGACTCATGATGATCCCGGAGCCCGTCTCACTGGAGGAGAAGCTGGAATAGCTCTCCGAGACGATGCCCACGACGCTCTTCTGGGCCTGTGCCACCACGGCGCTGACGTCGTAGGTGGTCACCAGCGGCTGGGCGGAGGCGCTGCTCTCCTGCAGCTGCAGGGAGAAGCCCTCGTTCTCCGTCGCGGCGGGCTCCTCGGCGCTGCTCGATTTTTCCGCCGTCTGGCTGTTCATGCCGGCCAGGACGCGCTTGACGAGCAGATTGCCGCTGAACAGCCCGATAAAGACGCCCGCGCACAGGATCACCGCCACCAGCAGGCCCAGCACAAGGTACCCCTTGCGCCGCCTGCCCGCGCGCCTGCGGGCCTCCAGTATCTCGTCGTAGCTTTTGAAGGGGACGCCGTAATACGCGGCGTAATCCTCCATTTCATTGTCTTTCTGATCCTTAGCCACCCGAAGTCACCTCTGTCAGGAAACGGGAATATTGAAGCAGAACTCGGTCTTGCCGTCGATGCTCTTGGCCGAGATGTCGCCGCCGTGGCGGCCGACGATGGTCTTTGCGATGTACAGGCCCAGACCGGAGCCGTTGGGGTTGCTGCCCCTGGATTTGTCGCTCTTGTAAAAGCGCTCGAAGATGTGCTTGAGGCTGTCCGGGTCGATCTCGCCGCCGGTGTTCTGGATGTTGAACTGCAGGCGGCCGCCCTTGACGGCCATGAAGATATTGATGACGCCCCCCTCGTCCACGAACTTGAGGGCGTTGTCGAACAGGTTGTACACCACCTGGAACATGGCGTCGTGGTTGGCGCTGACGGTGCACGTCTCGGGGATGTCCAGCTGCAGGTCGATCTTCTTCTCGTTGATCTTCTGCTCAAAGCTGAAGGCGATGCGGTAGACCATCTCGCTGATGTCGAAGTTGGATTTGACCAGCTCGTCGCTGGACTCCAGCCGGCTGACGGTCAGCATGCCGTTGGCCAGCCGCGACAGCCGTTTGATCTCGGAGGAGACGATGGACAGGTAATACTTCTCCTTGTCCGGCGGGATCGTCCCGTCCAGGATGCCGTCCACGAAGCCGCCGATGGTCGTCATGGGCGTGCGCAGGTCGTGGGAGACGTTGGCGATCAGATCCCGGCGCATGGTCTCATTGTTGGAGATGGACTCGGCCATGTTGTTGAAGCTGATGGCCATTTCAAAGATCTCGTCGTGATGGGCGGGCAGCGGGATGCGGGCTGAGTAGTCGCCGCGGGCGAACTGCTTGGCCGCCGCCGCGATCTGCTTCAGCGGCTTGACGGACGTCCAGGTGATGAACCACGTGGCCACCAGCGTCAGGATCAGCACGATCACGGTCATGAACATGAACGCGCTGAGAACGTTGACGAAGAACACCAGCGTCCCCTCCGAGGGGATGGCGGCGAAGATCAGGATCTCCGCCGTGGGGTGGTCCTCCGTCTTGTCCGACCGGCCCGAGACGAAGTAAGTGGAGGGCAGGTAGCCGTTGAAGTCCGACAGCTCGTAGTAGCTGCCGTTGGTGATCACGTCGTGCACGGCCTTCTGGGGCACATAGCCGCCCTGCTGGGAGTAGCAGCCCTCGGCGTTGGCCACCATGAGCATCTCGCCGCTGGTGTTGGTGATGAAGATGAATCCGTCCGAATCCGCGGCCAGCTGGCTCATGGCATTGCGGTACAGCTTCGCCGCCGGGCCGATGTCGCTGAGCAGCGTGCTGGATTCGAGGTATGACACCGTGTTCTCCGTGGCGCGCTCCACTGTGTCGGACAGCATGTTCATCTTCTCCTGCAGCGCGAAGCGGTTGATCTGGTAGGTGAACGTGCTGCCCAGCGCCGTGAAGCTCATCAGGATGACGATGGCGTAAATGATGAAGTTGCGGAAAAACAGACCTCTCACAGGCGCTCACCCCGCGGTCAGTCCAGCAGCTCGAACTTGTACCCGACGCCCCAGACGGTCTTGATCTCCCACTTGGGCGAGACGTCCTGCAGCTTCTCGCGCAGGCGCTTGATGTGCACGTCCACGGTGCGGGTGTCGCCGAAATAGTCGAAGCCCCACACGTCGTCCAGCAGCTGGGCGCGGGTGAACACGCGGTTGGGGGAGGAGGCGAGGAAGTAGAGCAGCTCGATCTCCTTGGGCGGGATCTCCATCTTTTCGCCCTTGACCACGATGTTGTAGCTCTCCTTATCGATGATCAGGTTGTCGAACTCCAGCTTCTGGGGCGTCTCGTCGCCGCCGTAGCGCCGCAGCACGGCGCGGATGCGGGCGATCAGCTCGCGCACCTCGAAGGGCTTCGTCACGTAGTCGTCGGCGCCCAGATCGAGCCCGGCCACCTTGTCGAAGGTCTCGCCCTTGGCGGTCAGCATGATCACGGGCGTCTTGGACACCTCGCGGATCTGCTTGATCACCTGCGTGCCGTCCATCACGGGCATCATCAGATCCAGCAGCACCAGATCGGGGTGGATGCGCTTGAAGGCGCGGATGCCCTCCAGCCCGTCCTGGGCGGATTCGACCTTGTAGCCCTCCTGCTCCAGATACAGCCGCAGCAGCTCGCGGATGTTGGCGTCGTCCTCGACGATCAGGATCGTTTTCTGCATAAAAAATCAACCTCTTTCCGGGCGCGCATCGCCCGCGGAGTCTCTGAACATTAACACTTTTATTATAAGAAAAACGCTCGTTGTTTGCATTAATAATTTGTAAAATCTATGCGCAAAAAAGCCTCCCCGAGGGGGGAGGCTTTTGAGTCGGTCTAACTCAGTCCGCGCGGACGAAGGTGTACGGATCGGCGTCCTTGTCCAGCAGGTCGGTCCAGATCAGGTTGCCGTCGTCGTCGATCATCAGGCGGCCCGCGCCGTCGGTGAACAGGCACTCCTCGCTGTAGGTGCCGTCCTCGTTGTAGGTGCGCAGCACCTGGCTGGCGTTCTCATAGGTCAGCACGTGGTCGTGCCACACGGCGGGCAGATACCACATGGCCACCTGCGCGGCGCTCTGGGGCCAGGTGACCGTTACGGTGTAGCGGTCGCCGTCGAAATACTGGATGTTCATCGCGCCGCGGTGAGCGATCTCCTCGGCCCACACGCCGGTGTAGTCGTCCTCGCCGTGAGGATCGCTCTTCATCGGCTGGATGCCGGGGATGAAGGTGAACGCGTCGCCCTCGCTGACGCTCTTGAGGCCGCCCGCGGCCATGACGGTCATGGTGACGAAGCGCCCGCCGGCGGGGGTGAGGTCAACGACGGTGTTGCCGCCCTTGGTCCAGTTGGTCAGCTCGACCTCCAGCGTCTCGTCCTCCAGCTGACCCACGCCCATCATGGGCATACCGTCCATTACGACCTCCACCGCGTAGCCGTCCTCGTACTTGGTGACGGACAGGGTGGACAGCTCGTCGTCCTCGTTGATGTACAGCCCTTCGGGCTTGAAAGCCTTCTTCTCGGGCTCCGCGGGCTTCGTCTCTTCGGGTTTGGTCTCTTCCGGCTTCGTTTCCTCAGGCTTGGTCTCTTCCGGTTTCGTTTCTTCGGGCTTGGTTTCTTCGGTCTTCGTCTCTCCCGTCGTCTGCTCAGCCTTTGTATCGGGCTCGCTCGTCTGCTCGGTCTTGCCGCAGGCAGCGAAAACGCTCAGGCAGAGGGCAAGGACGGTCAGCATCGCAATGATTCGTTTCATATCATTCTCCCACAGATAGATTGTCCGGTCTCCCGGCAGCTTCATTATAGCAGTCTATCCCCGCGTTGACTACAACAAATCAGTTACAAAGGGCCATAATTTATACTTTCTTAACAACTTGCCGCCCCATATTCTTAATGAAAACAAGCGCGATCTGTGCTATACTATGCTCAGAAGCATACTCATTCCGAAGATAGAACAGGAGGACCACCATGGCAAAGATAAAGACGACACGCGCATCCGACGGCGAGCTGCATCTGATGGACAAGTACTGGCGCGCCGCCAACTATCTGACGGCCTGCCAGCTGTATCTGCTGGACGATCCGCTGCTGGAGCAGCCGCTGACGAGCGACCGCATCAAGAAGAAGATCGTCGGCCACTGGGGCACCTGCCCGGGCCAGAACTTCGTGTATACCCACCTGAACCGCGTCATCAAGCAGTACGACCTCGATATGATCTACCTCTCCGGCCCCGGCCACGGCGGCAACGCCATGGTGGCTCAGGACTGGCTGGACGGCAGCTATCAGGAGGTCTATCCCGAGATCAGCCGCGACCGCGAGGGCATGAAGCGGATGTTCAAGCGCTTCTCGTTCCCCGGCGGCATCCCCTCTCACGTGGCCCCGGAGACCCCGGGCTCCATCCACGAGGGCGGCGAGCTGGGCTACAGCCTGGCCCATGCCTTCGGCGCCGTCATCGACAACCCGGGGCTCATCGCCGCCTGCGTGGTGGGCGACGGCGAAGCGGAGACCGGCCCTCTGGCCACCTCGTGGCAGCTCAACAAGTTCCTCTCCGCCGAGACGGACGGCGCGGTGCTGCCCATCCTCCACCTGAACGGCTACAAGATTGCCAACCCCACGGTGCTGGCCCGCATCCCCCACGAGGAACTGGAGAGCTTCTTCCTCGGCTGCGGCTGGCAGCCCTATTTCGTCGAGGGCGACGACCCCATGACCATGCACCGGCTCATGGCCGACACGCTTGACAAATGCGTGCAGAGCATCCTCAAATACCAGAAGGCCGCCCGTGAGAACGGCGACCGCGACCGTCCCCGCTGGCCCATGATCGTCCTGCGCACGCCCAAGGGCTGGACCTGCCCGCCCGAGGTGGACGGCAACAAGGTCGAGGGCTACTGGCGCGCCCATCAGGTGCCCATCCAGCCCGACTCGGAGGAGCATATCAGGCTCATCGAGTCCTGGCTCAGAAGCTATCATCCCGAGGAGCTGTTCGACGAGAACGGCACGCCCGTGCCGGAGCTGCTGGCGCTGCCGCCCACGGGCGACCGCCGCATGGGCGCCAACCCCCATGCCAACGGCGGCAAGCTGCTGCGCGACCTGATCCTGCCCGACTTCCGCAAATACGGCGTCGACGTGCCCTTCCCGGGCGCGGTGGAGGCCCAGGACATGAGCGAGCTGGGCAAGCTGGTCCGCGACATCTACAAGCTCAACGAAAAGGCCCGCAACTTCCGCTCCTTCGGCCCCGACGAGACGAACTCCAACCGCCTCAACGCCGTCTTCGAGGTGACGGACCGCGCCTGGAACGGCGACGTCCTGCCAGAGGACGATCATCTGGACGAAAACGGCCGCGTCATGGACTCCATGCTGTCCGAGCACGTCTGCCAGGGCATGCTGGAGGGCTACCTGCTGACGGGCCGCCACGGTCTGTTCAACAGCTACGAGGCGTTCATCCGCATCGTCGATTCCATGTTCGCTCAGCACGCCAAGTGGCTCAAGGTCTGCAACCAGCTGCCCTGGCGCGAGGAGATCGCCTCCCTCAACTACGTCCTGTCCTCCAACGTCTGGCAGCAGGACCACAACGGCTTCACCCATCAGGACCCCGGCTTCCTCGATCACGTGGTCAACAAGAAGGCCGACGTGGTGCGGCTCTATCTGCCGCCCGACGCCAACTGCCTGCTGAGCTGCTTCGACCACTGCGTCCGCAGCCGCGACTACGTCAACGTCATCGTCGCCTCCAAGCACCCGCGGCCCCAGTGGCTGACCATGGAGCAGGCCGTGAAGCACTGCACCCAGGGCATCGGCATCTGGCAGTGGGCCTCCACCGACGAGGGGCAGGAGCCCGACATCGTCATGGCCTGCTGCGGCGACACGCCCACGCTGGAGACGCTGGCCGCCGTTTCGATCCTCAAAAAGGCGTTCCCGGAGCTTAAGATCCGCGTCGTCAACGTCGTGGACCTCATGCGGCTGCAGGATCAGTCCCAGCACCCCCACGGCCTCAGCCAGCAGGAGTACGACATGCTGTTCACCGCCGACAAGCCCATCCTCTTCGCCTTCCACGGCTATCCCAGCCTGATCCACCAGCTGACCTACAAGCGCCGCAACAAGAACCTGCACGTGCGCGGCTACATGGAGGAGGGCACGATCACCACGCCCTTCGACATGCGCGTGCTGAACGAGCTGGACCGCTACCATCTGGTCATGTCCGCCGTCTACAACCTGCCGCAGCTGGGCAACCGCGGCGCGTACCTGATCCAGCAGATGCAGGACAAGCTGGTGGAGCACAGGCAGTATATCGCCGAGTACGGCGTCGATATGCCGGAGATCAGTGAATGGAAGTGGCAGTGATGGACAGAACTGAAAGCTATACCGCTGTGCTGCAGCGGATGATCCGGGCGGAGACCGTCTCCGTGCCCGGCGAGGCGGACGGGGAGAAGTTCGCCGCCTTCCGCGCGCTGCTGTGGGAGCTGTTCCCGCACATCCGCGCATCCTGTGAGCTGACGGAGCTGGAGGGCGCAGCGCTGCTGCGCTGGCCCGGCAGGGACGCCGGAAAGCAGCCCGTGCTGTTCATGAACCATCATGACGTCGTCCCCGCGGATCCCGCGGGCTGGGCCCACGGCCCCTTCAGCGGCGACGTGGCCGACGGAAAGCTCTGGGGCCGCGGCACGCTGGACGACAAGGGCGGCCTCTTCGCCATGCTGCAGGCCGCCGACGAGCTGGCCGCCGCCGGCTTCGTCCCCGACCGGGACATCTGGTTCGAGACCGCCTGCACCGAGGAGACCACCGGCCATGGCGCCGATCTGGCGTCGAAGCATTTCCTCTCCAGGGATATCCACTTTGAAATGGTCTTCGACGAGGGCGGCGACGTCGTCACGGACCCCATCGGCGGCGTCAAGGGGACGTTCGCCATGGTGGGCGTGGGGGAGAAGAGCGTCGTCAACCTGCGCTTCATCGCCCGGTCAGACGGCGGCCACGCCTCCACCCCCGGCAGGGACACGCCTCTGGTGCGGCTGGGGAAGTTCATGGCCTACGTGGAAAAGCACGGCGTCTTCGAGACCGAGGTCAGCCCCGCCATCGTCGAGATGCTCCGCCGCTTCTCGCCCTATATGGGCAGGCTTGGCAAGGTGACGGAGAAGGCCGACAAGCTGAAAAAGCCGCTGGAGACCGTCCTGCCCATGCTGGGCCCCACGGCCGGGGCGCTCGTCTCCACCACCATCGCCTTCACCATGGCGGGCGGGGGAGAGGCCATCAACGCCATCCCCCGGGAGGTCTGGATCAAGGGCGACATGCGCTGCTCTCACCACCAGGGCAAGCACGGCTCCATCGCCGCCATCACCAAGGCCGCGAAGAAGTTCGGCCTGGAGGTGGAGGTGCTGGAATCCGGCTTCGAGTCCCGTCTGGCGGACTACAACGGCTCCGCCTTCCGTCTGGTGGAGCAGGCCGTCAGGGCCACGCTCCCGGAGGTGGACGAGTGCGTGCCGTACATCATGACCGGCGGGTCTGATTCCCGCTTCATGGACCGCGTCAGCTATCAGTGCATCCGCTTTTTGCCCTTCACCATCACGAAGGAGCAGATGGAGTCCATCCACGGCGTCAACGAGTGCGTCGATCTTGCGACCCTCGCCCCCGCGGTGGACTATTATAAATATATGATGCAGAACGTTTAATGCCCGGAAAGGGGAGTTTGTTATGAGAAAGACTGTTTTGTGCTGCCTGCTGCTGGCGCTGCTGCTTCTCTGCGCCTGCGGCGCCAAGACTGAGACGCCCGCCCCGGCGGAACCGGCCAAGACCGAGGAGCCGGCGAAGACCGAGGAGCCGGCCAAAACGGCGGCGCCCGCCGAACCGGAACCCGCGCCGGAGCCCGAGCCCGAGATCGACTATTTGGCGCTCTACGCCCCCGCGCTGGACGAGAACTATGCCGTGCTGACCGACGGCTATGACTTTGAAAAGGAGTACAGCTTCCTGTCCTCCGGCGTCATGGAGGTTGCCATGTACCAGGAGAGCGACGAGGCGCTGGAGACCGTCGGCTACGTCCTGCAGGACCTCAACGGCGACGGCGTGCCCGAGCTGCTGATCGGCATGATGGACGGCGGCGACAAGGACCTGACCGGCACGGTCTACAGCGGCTATTCGCTCAAGGACGACGAGCCGGTGTGCTTCCTGGAGGGCTGGGCCCGCAACACCTATCGCTGGCTGGGCGGCGGCCGCTTCTATAATTTCGGCTCCAGCGGCGCCATGTACTCCATGTTCGGCGTCTTCACCCTGTCGGAGGACGGCACGGAGCTCGACTGCGAGGACCTCTATTTCACCGGCGAGGGGAAGAACGAGACCCTCGACTTCTTCCACAACACCACCGGCGTCTGGGATGAAGCCGAGGCCGAGCTGCTCGACATGTCGGACGAGGAGTTCTGGGCGCTGCGCGAGAAAACCGAATCCGGCGCGCAGCACCTGGAGCTCACCCCGTTCTCCGAATACGAGTCGACAGCCGAAAACTGACCGCGTGCATAACAAAACAGCGGAAGCCGCACAGGCTTCCGCTGTTTTTCGCTTTTCGTTTCTTATTCCAGTGTGCCGAAGGCCGCGACGGCTTCGTCCACGGTCAGAAGGCCGTTGCTGACCTGCCGGCCGGCCTTGCGCATCTGGGAGTCCGGCGCGTCGGCCAGGCCCAACGAGGCGGTATAAAGCACCTTCGCGTCTCCGAAGGAGGCGTAGATCGCGTCGAGGGACATGTCGGCGCAGGGCGTCACCATGCGCTTGCTCTGGGCCATGCGGTTCAGCTCCTCGGTGCTGACGAGAAAGCGCATGAACTCGTTGGCCATGTCCAGGTTCTCACTGCCGCTGTTGACGGAGAAGCTCATGGACACGGTATTCATGAAGTACCCGCCTTCGTCGGAGCAGGGGACGGGGTGGAAGGAATAGGTGAAGGGGTTGGCCGTGAAGGCCTCAGACTGGCTCTCGCGCTTCTCAGTGCCGGACACCGTGTTGCCGGAGGCCAGCATCATCGGCACGTCGCCCTCGAAGAACCGCATGATCACGTCCTGATAGTCGTTCTCCAGCGCGTTGCACATCTCGAGATCGATGTACCCGTGACTCATGAAGTCATCAACCAGCTCCAGCGCGCCGCGGGCGTACTCGCCCGCGCCGGGAGCCATGTCGTTCAGCGCCTTGACGGCGTCGGGATCGTCCTTGATCTGGCTGCAGAAATAGGGGAAGTACATGGGATAGATCAGGAAACTGTTATAGCCCATCATCGGGGACGGGTACCCGGCGCTCTTCAGCTTTTCGCACACATCCAGCAGCTCGCTGTAGGTGGTGGGGATCGACAGATTTTCCTTCTTAAACAGGTCCTCGTTGACCATCATGCCGTAGGTCGTGGTGTAGATCGGCACCATGGGGACCTTGCCCTGCGCGTCCTCATACAACATGCCCTCGCGGATGCAGGACAGATCGATCTTCAGCGCTTCATCCGCCAGGTCCTCGGCCTTGGCCAGCACCGCGGCGCCGTCCTCGGAGGTCGCCATCCACGGATAGGTGAAGAAGATGTCGGGCGCATCGCTGCTCTCCAGCGTCGTGGCGATGATCTTGTTGTAGTTGTCCAGATAGGTGTACGTCAGCTCCACGTTGGGATAGTGCTCCGCGAAGCGGTTGAACTCCTCCTCCAGCGCCTCAAAGTTGCTGTAGTGACCGGCAACGTTGAGGGAACAGGCGGTCTTGGTGTCCAGCGCGGGCTTGAAGCCCTGGGCGGCAGGCGCTTCCGCGCCGCAGGCCGTCAGCAGGACGAGCAGCGCGGCAAGGGCGATGCTTGCGATTCGTTTCATTGTTTGCTCCCTTCCTTGATCCTTCTGATTTCTTTTACGACGAGCTTGATATCAATGGGCTTTGCGATGTGGCCGTTCATACCGGCGTTCATGCACTCCGCCACATTTTCCGAAAAGGCGTCCGCGGTCATGGCGATGATCGGGATCGACGAGGCCCAGGGGTCCTCCAGCGCGCGGATGCTCCGCGTGGCGTCCAGACCGTTCATCTCGGGCATCTGCACGTCCATGAAGATCAGGTCGTACTGCCCGCGCTCCGCCTGCGCCATCATATCCACGCAGATGCGGCCATTGGCGGCGCGGTCGGTGGTGATGCCGAACATCTCGAGGATCGTGTGGATGATCTCCCAGTTGATGTCGTTGTCCTCGGCGATCAGGATGTTCATCCCGGCGATGTCGGAGTAATCGTCCTCCTGCTCCTTGAGGCCGGATTCAAGACCCAGCAGCTCGTTGATCTTCTCATACAGCGTCGAGCGGAACAGCGGCTTGCTGATGAAGCCGTTGGCCCCGGCGTCCCGGGCCTCGTCCTCTACGTCGGACCAGTCGTAGGCCGAGATCAGCAGGATCGGCACGCTGCGGCTGATCTCCGCGCGGATGCGGCGCACCGTCTCCACACCGTCCATCCCCGGCATTTTCCAGTCGAGGATCACGACGCTGTAGGCGCTGCCGCTCTCCTCCCGGTGCCGGATCATGCCGATGGCCTCGAGGCCGCTGCCGGCCGTCTCCGCGCGAGCGCCCAGGGACGTCAGCGCGTCGGCCCCCGTCTCCAGCACCACCTCGTCATCGTCCACCAGCAGCACGTCCATGGGCTCAAGCCGCATGTCGTCGGGCTGCCTCTCGGCCGCGGGGATGTCCAGCGTGATGGTGAACGTCGTGCCCTTGCCCAGCTCGCTCTGGCAGTCGATGACGCCGCCCATCAGCTCCACCATCTGCTTCGTGATGGCCAGGCCGAGACCCGTGCCCTGGATGGTGTTGACCCGGGAATCCGTCTGGCGGGAGAAGGGCTGATACATCCGCGCCATGAACTCCGGCGACATGCCCATGCCCGTATCGGCCACCACATACGTCACGCGCACGCAGCCAGGCCTGTCGCTCGGCTCCTGCCGCAGATCGACGCTGACCTGCCCGCCGGGCTCCGTGTACTTCAGCGCATTGGAGAGGATGTTGATATACACCTGATTCAGCCGCAGCTGATCGGCGTAGAGGTATTCCGTTTCCATGCTGCTCACACGGAAGTTGAAGTCGATGTTCTTTTCCTTGACCATGGGCTGGGAGATGTTGACGAGGTTCTCCACGGTCTCCACGATGGAGAAGGTCAGCGGGCTCAGCGTCAGCTTGCCGCTTTCCACCTTGGAGATGTCGAGGATGTCGTTGATCAGCGTCAGCAGATGGTTGCTGGCCAGGGAGATCTTCCGCAGGTTGTCGCTCACCGACGCCGGGTCGCCCAGATTCTTCTCCGCGATCGTCGTCAGGCCGATGATCGCGTTCATGGGCGTGCGGATGTCGTGGGACATGGTGGACAGGAAGTCGGTCTTCGCCTTGTTGGCGGACTCGGCCTCGCGGGTCATGAACTGCAGCTGACGGTTCATGCGGAGCATGTACAGCAGGTCGATGATGAACAGCAGCGTCAGCCCCGCGCTCACCGTGCCGATCAGCAGCCAGTTTTCCGTGTTGCCCCGCAGAGCCGCGTCCGAAACGCAGCTGAGCAGCGTCCACCCCCGGGTGGACAGCGCCGGCGTGTGGGCCACCAGCACCGTATCGCCCCGGGAGTCCGTCATGGCGAAGGTCCCGGTCCCGCCGGTGACCGTCTCGCTCAGCGTTTTCAGCCCGGCGGCGTCCGTCTTGTTATAGGATTTGTAGAACTCGATGAAGTTGGAGTTTTTGAAGGTCCGGCCCTTGATGATATAGTTGCCCTCGGCGTCGATCATCGACAGCTCGGCGCTCTCGAAGTCCTCCTGCGGCAGGACCCATTTCTTGCCCAGCTCCGCCAGCGGGATCACGCACATGAGGATCGCCGGACGCGTCCCGCCGCCGTCACGCAGGGCGATCATGCTGCAGAAGGCCAGGGACTGCTCGCCGTTGACGGGGTTCGTGTACGCCCGGGTGATGTTCACCGAGGCGTCACCGTCCGCGATCCAGTCCAGGCTGCCGAACAGGCTGATCTGCTTGTAGGAGACGTCGTACCCGCCGCCGGGGGAGGGCTGCGTGGACAGGCCTGTCAGCGTCTCCGCGTCGATCAGATGGGCCGAGACGTCGCCGCCCTTGCTGGAGGTGCGGACGAAATCGACAGCGTCCTCCATCGTCATGGGCACGGCGTTCAGGTACCTGGCCCAGACGTCGCAGATGCCCTGCTCGCCCTCCAGATAATTCTCCGTCACGCGCTCCAGCGTGACGGTCGTGCTGAGAAAGCTCTCCACCTGCTGACGGTAGACGGCCTCGTTCCTGTAGTGGGAATAGATCCCCACGAAGGCGAGAATGAGCGCCATGATGACGATATTCACGACCGCGATCGTTTTTTTGTTCATTGGAATCTCCTTATATCCTCAGTCATGCCGCAGAGGCAAAAACGGTACGGTAACAAATATTCACGATAAGTATATCACAAAGCACACATTTTGACCAGCCCCGATCTGCGCCGCGCCGGAAAAAACAGCTGCGCGCTCTTTTTTTATTGAGGAAACGGCGGCGAGGTGGTATAATCATACCGTGAAAAAGACTGCAAGGAGATGTGAGATATATGAAATTAGGTATTGTCGGCCTGCCCAACGTGGGCAAGAGCACACTGTTCAACGCGCTGACGGGCAACGCCGCCGACAGCGCCAATTACCCCTTCTGCACCATCGACCCCAACGTGGGCGTCGTCACCGTGCCCGACGAGCGCCTGGACTGGCTCAGCGAGCAGTACCAGCCCAAGAAGCACACGCCCGCCGTCATCGAGTTCGTCGATATCGCCGGTCTCGTCAAGGGCGCGTCCAAGGGCGCGGGCCTGGGCAACAAGTTCCTGGAAAACATCCGCCGCACCGACGCCATCGTCCACGTGGTGCGCTGCTTTGACAACGAGAACATCATCCACGTGGTGGAGGACGCCACCAAGAGCGCCCCGGTCAACCCCCTGGGCGACATCGAGACCATCGATCTGGAGTTGATCATGTCCGATATGGAGATGGCCGAGCGCCGCGCAGACAAGGCCAAAAAAGCCGGCAAGGGCGGCGACAAGACGTTCCTCCACGAGGCCCAGCTCTTCGAGGCGCTGGTCGCGCACCTCAACGAGGGCAAGCCCGCCCGCAGCTTCGAGTGCTCCGATGACGACCGCGCGCTGATCGAGTCCAGCGACTTCCTCACCACCAAGCCCGTCATCTACGCCTGCAACCTCGACGAGGACAGCTTCTCCGCCGGCGGCAACGACTACTTCCGCCAGGTCCAGGAGCTGGCCGCGAAGGAGGGCAGCCAGGTCCTGCCCGTCTGCGCCAAGTTCGAGGAGGAGATGGCCGGTCTCGATGAGGAGGACCGGCAGATGTTCATGGAGGAGATGGGCATGACCGAGGGCGGCCTGGCCCGCCTGATCAAGTGCAGCTACGACCTGCTGGGCCTCATCAGCTTCCTCACCTGCGGCCCCGACGAATGCCGCGCCTGGACCATCACCCGCGGCACCAAGGCCCCGAAGGCCGCGGGCAAGATCCACTCGGACTTCGAGCGCGGCTTCATCCGCGCCGAGGTCGTCGCCTTCGACGATCTGAGAGCCTGCGGCACCATGGCTGCTGCCAAGGAAAAGGGTCTCGTCCGCTCCGAGGGCAAGGAATACGTCATGCAGGACGGCGACGTCGTGCTGTTCAAGTTCAACGTGTAAGCTCGATCATCATAAAAAAGCGGATCGCTTCGGCGATCCGCTTTTTTCGTATGCTTGAAACTCACGCTTTCGTCCTGACGGGCGCGTAGAACAGCAGGACGGAGCTGAGAATGACGCAGGCGCCGAGGACGGCGACGACGTCCAGATGCTCGTGCATCACGGTGAAGCCGACGACGAGGCTGGTGATGGGCTCGAAGGTGCTCAGCAGCGACGCCTTCCGCGCGCCGACGAACCGGACGCCGTACTGCAGCAGCAGCACGCCGCCGCACATCAGGCAGGCGGCAAAGATGCCCACGACCCACGCCCCGGGCTGCAGGGCCAGCGTCAGATTGCCCGTGACGGCGCAGCAGACCGTGCACAGCACGATGCCCACCGCCGCGCAGCAGAACTGCAGCTGCGGGGCCAGCAGATCCTCGAAGCCGCCCTTCTCCAGCATGACCATGTAGGAGGCGAACGTCAGGCCGGAGCACAGCGCCAGCGTGAAGCCCGTCAGGCTGATCTGCTCCCCGCGGGGGTAGAAGCACAGCAGGCCGATCATGCACAGCACCAGGCACACGGCCGCCCGGCGGTCGATCCTGTCGTGAAAGACCACCGCGCCGATGGCGAACACCAGCAGGGGATAGACGAAGTGGACCGTGGTGCACACGCCAGTTGCCATATAGCGGTAGGACGAGAACAGAAGCACCTGCGTCCCCGCCGAGAACAGCGCCAGCAGCAGAAGCCGCGGCGCGCGGCCCTTCGTCAGCGTCGGCAGCGGGGAGCGCCCGGCCCGCCTGCACATGACGATGCAGATGGGCAGGAAGCAGATGTTGCGGAACAGCGTCAGCAGCATGGGGTTGCCGCCGCCCCGACGGAACACGCCTGCCCACATGGGCGACAGGCCGAAGATCACGGCCGACAGGACGGTCAGCGCCGTCCCCTTTGTTTTTTGAGACATGTCAGTTCACCAGCTTACCGGGACGGAGCGTTATTTCATGATATCGTACACGACCGACGCGAACACGCGCACCACGCGGGGCATCACGACCTCGTCGAAGTTGAAGACGCGGCTGTGGGCCGGGCCGTCGGTCTTGCAGAAGGAGCGGAAGAACGTGGCCTGACCGCCGTGCTCCTGCACGCGGTGCATCATGTAGGTGACGTCCTCGCTGCCGCCGCCGGGCTGGGGGATATAGTCCGCGACCTTGTACTCCATGTGCTCCTCGATGACGCGCTTGACGCGTGCCATCAGCTCGGGATCGCTCTCGGCCGTCTGGGCGCCGCCCATGACCTTGATCTCGTAGGTGCAGTCGTACATCTCGGCGCAGGCCTTGATGACCTTGCGGGTGTGCTCCTCCATGTAATCCTTGATCTCGGTGGTCTTGCCGCGGACCTCCATCTCCATCTTCGCCACGTCCGCGATGACGTTGCGGCCCGTGCCCGCCTGGATCGTGCCCACGTTGACGCGGGACGCGCCGGCGCCGTGACGGGGGATGGCGTACAGGTTCATGGTGCAGGCAGCCGCCGCCTGAATGGCGTTGTGGCCCAGGTGAGGCGACCCGGACGCATGGGCGGACGCGCCGTGGAACCAGACGTCCAGCTTCGTGGTGGCCATGTTGCCGCCGCTGCCGGGGATAAAGTACGCGTCGCCGTATGTGCCGAAACCGCCGATGTGATTGCCGATGACATAATCCGCGTCATCCAGATGGCCGTGGGCCACGATGGATTTCGCGCCGCGGACGCCCTCCTCGGCGGGCTGGAAGATCAGCTTGACCGTGCCGTGGAGGCTGTCTTTGATCTCGCTGAGGACCCTGGCGACGCCCAGACCGATGGTGGCGTGGCCGTCGTGGCCGCAGGCGTGCATCATGCCGTAGTTGACGGAGGCAAAGCCCTCATGGGCGGGGAAGTGGCTGTCGTCCTGGCTCTCGATGACGCCCAGGGCGTCGATGTCGAAG
>SVKN01000015.1 GCA_015068445.1 Oscillospiraceae bacterium
TGGCGGCGACGGTCTCCTCGCTCAGCTCGTCGCCATCGGCGGCGGCCAGCGTGGTCTCAGCCTGCGCCAGCGCCTCGGGGACGGGAGCCCAGCTCTCATCGGTGTAATCGCCGCCGTCCTTGCTCTTCGCTTCGGCGATCGCGTCCTCCAGCGATTTCATCTCGGGGTAGACGTACTCGGCGGCCGAGCGGACGTAGGGAGCCTCGACGGAGCCGCCGTCGGGGATCACGAGGCCGCCGCGCACGACCCACTGATTGAGGGCGTCGGATCCGACGCCGTACGGTTCGATCTCGACGGGGTAGGCCTTCAGCACCTCGTTGAGCTTGTCGGCCAGACCCGTGTATTCATCGGCGGAGAAGGCGTTCAGATCGCCCTTGACGCCTTCCACGTAGTACAGACCGCTCCTGTAGGCGGGCATGGACGCGCCCACGGGCTTGGGGTCCACCGTGTCGCCGGCGTTCAGCATGGCGGCGTCGCCGCTGAACCAGCTGTCATACAGGTTGCCCATGGTCATATAGCCGGCCAGCAGACCGAAGCCGCGGGTGCGGTCCTCGGCCGTCAGGCCGCCGCGGGTGTAGCAGGAGGCGGACGCGCCGGCGTGGAATCCGGCCAGACCGCCGATGATCGACATGCCCTGGGCGTAGGGCATGGGATCGGACTGGTCGGCGCTGCCGCGGACGGAGCCCAGCGAGCAGCAGTTGGCCACGAGACCGCGGTTGTTCATGCCCGTGATGCCGCCGGCCTCGAACCAGCCGCCGCCGTTCTGAACGGTGCCCTCCAGCTCGACGTCGGTGACGCAGTTGATGATCGCGCCCTTATAGAGGTAAGAGGTGACGCCGCCCGCCAGCAGGTTGCTCTGGCCGGGGTCCTGCAGCGCCCTGATGGAGCCCGTGACCGTGCAGTGATCGATGACGCCGCCGGTCAGGTCCTCCTCGGTGTTGTCGCTGTTCGTCACGACAGCCGCCACGCCGGCGGCGGACAGGCCGATCTCACTGGTGACGTTGATGCTGATGTCCTTGAGCGTCAGGTCGCGGATCGTGCCCTCCTCGCCCAGGATGGAGAAGAAGGCCCAGTAGCCCTCCACGTCGGCAGTCGCGGGCTCGCTGTCGGAGCCGACGGTCATGTGGGAGACCGTGTGGCCGTTGCCGTCAAAGGTGCCCTGGAACGCGTAAACATGCTCGCCGATGGGCGTCCACCGGATCCCCGCCAGATCGAGGTCGGCGTCAAGCCGGACGAAGCGGCCCAGATAGTCGCCGCCCTCGGCCTCGGTCATGGAGACGGCGAAGGCCTGCAGCTGTTCCGTCGTTTCGATGGTCCAGGGATCGTCCTCCTCGCCCGTGCCGGAGGCGAAGAACGAGGGGTCGAAGTCCCTGGGCGGCTCGGGGGTCCAGCCGGTCGCGCGCTTCAGCGCCTCGTCCACGGCCTCCTTGATGCCGCGGCTGCTGGCCGTGGCGCCGGAGACCGCGTCCACGTCGGTGGAGCCGCCGGCGCGGATGGCCTCGATCATCTCGTTGAGCTCTGTTTCATAAACGACCCAGAAGTTCTCCCCGTCGTGGGAGACGGGCGTGACGGACCTGATGGCGCCGTCTTCGATGACGACCTCCATTACCACGTCGCCGCCGTAGCCCTTGCCGGTGCCCTGATAGGTCCCATCGGCCCAGGCGCTCTCCTCCGCGGCCAGCGCGGCCCCGGGGAGCAGCGTCAGCGCCATCGCCAGCGCGAGCGTCAGCGACAGCAGTGATTTCATGTGCTTCATGTGATTTCTCTCCTTTTCAGTTAGTTATGTCTAACTCACAGCCGAAAAAAAGTCCGCTTCAGCGGACGGACGCAGCAGCCTCTCGTGCTGCCGCTCGTTATTTATATCACAGAAAGTTAGCATAAGTCAACTCGTTCTTGTAAGCCATGTGAACAAAAAACGGGACCGCAGCTTTGCCGCGGTCCCGAATGGATCATGCGCGATCAGTTGGACTTTTCCTTCTTGTAGCGGTTGACGTACGCCAGAGAGATGCAGCTGGCCACGGCAAAGGTGCCGAAGGCGAGGAAGAAGGGGAGCATCACGTTGGCGTCGTAGATCAGACCGGCGAACAGCGCGCCGAAGATGCCGCCCAGGGAGTTCATGGACTGGTAGAAGCCCATGACCTGGTTGGAGGTCTCGGGGGTGGCGCGGTTGGCGGTCAGGTTCTGCATCAGCGGCAGGCGGATGGCGTTGAAGGTGAAGAACACCACGTCGGCGATGACGAAGGCCATCAGGCTGCGGAAGGGGATGACAATGAACAGCGTCGCGGTGCTCAGCAGCATGATGGGCAGGAACGTCTTGTTGGTGTCGGTCTTGCGGACCAGCCACAGGCAGATCGTGGAGTTGCAGATCAGGCTGACCACGGCGATGATGGCCTTGAAGATGCCGTTATAGGCCGAGGACAGATGGAACTGATCCTTGATGTAGTAGTTGAAGCACTGCTCGAAGGAGTTCTGGCCGATGGCGGACACGGCGATGATCAGGAAGATCAGCGCCAGCATCGGAGTCATGAACGTCCGCGCCGCGGCAAAGGCGGAGAACGGGTTGGCCTCGCGGATGCTCAGGGGCTTTTCGGGCTTGTGCTTGAAGGGGGTGTCGTCCACGCAGACGAAGTAGAAGATGACGCCGCAGGTGGACAGCACGATGACCTGGGCGATGAACGCCGCGTTGACGGAGATCAGGCCCAGCATGCCGCCGATGAAGTAGCCGCAGGCGCCCGCCACGTTCTGGATTGTCACCATGACGGTCAGGTTCTGGCCGCGGACCTTGGCGTCCGGGGAGGTGTTGACCACGTAGTTGGAAAACGCCGTGAACACGCCGCCCGTGAAGATGCCGGCGAACATGCGGCCCGCCACCACCTGGACCTCGCTCTGGGCGGAGCCGAAGATGATCTGGCCGATGGCATAGCCGATGCCGCAGAACATCATGATGCGCTTGGTGGGGATGTAGCCGCACAGCTTGCCCCAGAAGGGGGAGAACAGGAAGTTGACCATCATCATCGCGGCCAGCGCCACGCCGAACATGGAGCTGTCGAGACCGCGCTCGACGATCAGCGTCGGGGTCACCGGATGGGCGAAGCTGGCGGCCATGTTGAACGCGACCATCACGGTGAAAAACAGGGTGAGTTTCTTTTTGTCGTTCATTTTCGGGGTTTTTTCTCCTTTGGGTTTATTTGATCCACGAAAGATTATACCCTTATATAATATAAAATGCAAGACAAAAAACGCCCCTTGAGTGGACTCAAAGGGCATTTTTCATATAAAATATCGTGATGGTAAGATGCGGCTTACGCGCCGCGCTCCTTTGTATATTTTTTCACATAAACCGCGGAGATCATGCACGCCGCCGCGAAGGCGATGAAGGCGAGGATGAAGGGCAGCATCACGTTGAGGTCGTAAATCAGTCCGGCGAACAGCGCGCCGAAAATGCCGCCCAGGGAGCTCATGGACTGGTAGAAGCCCATGACGGCGTTGCTGTTGTCCGGGCTGGTGCGCATGGAGCACATGTTCTGCAGCAGCGGCATGCGCAGCGCGTTCAGCACTGAAAACAGCACGTAAATGATCACGAAGGCCGGCAGCGTGTTCCACAGCAGCACCACGCCCAGGGACGCGGCGGCCGCCGCCATCACGGGCAGAAACGTGCGGTTGACGTCTGTCTTCGACACCAGGCGCAGGCTCACCGTGGTGTTGGTCAGCAGCGTCAGCGCCGCGATGACGCCCTTGAACACGCCGTTGTAGGCCGAGCTCAGGCCGAACTGGTCCTTGATGTAGTAGTTGAAGCACTGATCGAAGGCCGTCTGTCCCACGCCTGCCACGGCGACGATGATGAAGATCAGCCCCAGCATCGGCGTCATGAAGCTCCGCGCCGACAGGAACGCCGAGAAGGGGTTGACGGCCCGCGCCGTCAGCGGCTCGTCAGGCCGCACCTTGAAGGGCGTGTCGTCCAGACAGACGGAGTAGAGCCCAACGCCCACGAGGATGATCAGCACCACCTGGGCCGTAAAGGACGCCCGCAGGGAGATGAGCCCCAGCAGCCCGCCGATGAAGAAACCCACGGCGGACGCCACGTTCTGCACCGTCACCATCACCGTCAGGTTTCGCCCCTTCGCCGCCGGGTCGCCGGAGACGTTGCAGACGTAGTTGAGGATGGCCGTGTAAACGCCGGAGCCGAAGATGCCGGCCAGCGCGCGTCCGACGATCACCTGGATCTCGGAGTACGACGAGCCGAAGATGGCCTGGGCCGCCGCGTGACCGAACAGGCAGATCAGCACGATCCGCTTGGTGGGCACGTAGCCGCACAGCTTGCCCCAGAAGGGCGCGAACAGGAAATAGGTCGTTGTCATGGCGGCCATGGCGACGCCGAACATCGAGCTGTCCAGATGGCGCTCGACGATCAGCGTCGGCGTCACCGGGTGGGCAAAGTTGGACGTCATGTTGTACATGGCCAGCAGGGCGAAAAACGCCGTCAGCCGTTTGCGGTCGATCATGTCAGGAGCAGCTCCTTTTTTCTCTTATACGCGAACGATTATACGCCTAATTGTCAGCAAATGCAACGGCCGCGCTTTAAAGGACTGAAGCGGGAGGCGTACCGTTGCGGAAATGACTATGATATGGTAGTATTATAAAAGAAAAACAGCTTTCAGAGGCGGTGCCATGATGAACGACGTTCAACAGCGCGCAGCGGCAAAGCGCTTTATGCTTGAATCATCAGCCACGAGGTGACCAAATGGAGAAATATACGGAGATCAAGGCAGAGCTCAAAAGTTTTACAGCCTTCTTGCATGACGCGCTCCCGGATAGTGAGTTCGGCAATGCACCCACGCTGTACTATATTTCGGCAGCCTTGAAAATATGGGGAAGCAATGTTCTTTACTCGCCGGACTACGGCACCCTTCTTTCCTGCGTTGCAGATACCAACTACACAATAGAGCAGGTCGTCACCGCGATGAGCTGCTGCAGCGATCCAGAGCGCAAACTCATGGTGCCGGATTTCTTTGAGCGGTTAGTAGAACGTGATAAGCAGACGGGCGGGAACTTGGCGCAATCGTGCGTAGAAAAGTTGAACGCGCTGCTGGCAGCCACGGCCATGATAAACGGTGATTTTACGGTTGAAGAAGCAAACTGCCTCTCGGGAATTATGGCAGAGCTCTCCAACTATGCTTCGGCCGCAGGTGTCACAATTGACGCGTCACCGGATAACCATGCGAAGATTACCGAAAAGAATGAGAGCAGCTATCTCCAAAATGATGCACTGGTAAAAGCCGCTCAGGAACGTACCGTCCAGAAGAAAAATGAACAGCAAGCCGCTCCTTCCGGCGAAGTCACGATTCCCGTAACAATCAATGTGAACCTGACCGCATCGGATGGCAGCACGGCGCAATCTATCAACACTCAGGCAGCACCGCCGGAGGAGGCTCCGACCATGACACAAGTTCCCCAGGGAAAGGACAAAGAAACGCTGGAATCCCTTCTGGCCGAGCTTGATGACCTTGTTGGGCTCAGTGGAGTCAAGCAGGATGTCCATAGCCTGATGAATTTCATCAAGGTGACAAAAATCCGGGAACAGCGCGGGATGCGTGTCCCGACGATTTCCTATCACCTTGTGTTTACGGGGAATCCCGGAACCGGTAAGACTACCGTGGCGCGTCTGGTCGCTAAGCTATACTACCAGATGGGTATCCTTCCTCAAGGCCAGCTCGTGGAAACTGACCGCAGTAGTCTTGTAGCAGGATATCTCGGTCAGACCGCAATTAAAACACAGAAGGTCATCCAGCAGGCAATGGGCGGTGTTCTGTTTATCGATGAAGCGTATTCCCTTGCAGGAGAAACAGATGACAGTTACGGGAAGGAAGCAATCGAGACCATCCTCAAGGCAATGGAAGACCACCGTGATGAGCTGGTAGTCATCGTTGCGGGCTACACAGAACTGATGCATAAGTTTATTGAGTCGAATCCCGGCCTATCGTCCCGCTTCAGTAAATACTTTGAATTTCCGGATTACTCAGGAGCGGAGCTGCTCTCTATCTTCAAGGGCTTCTGTACGAAAAATGGATATGCGCTCGATGAGGCCGCTGCTGCTATGCTCAGAGCTCATTTTGAGAACCTCTTTGATGCCAGAGATGAGCACTTTGGCAATGCTCGCACGGCGCGGAACATCTTTGAAAAGGCAATCAATGCTCAGGCTGACCGAATTGCAAACATTCAGAATATCTCTGATTCTGACCTGGAGCTTATCACAACTGAGGACATCACCGCCGCTATAGGAGGTGCTGCACTATGAGAAACCAAACATTCTACGACTGGCTGATACGGGAAGTTGCCACCAGCCGCATGGCTTTGGTCGGCTTGTATGAAAAAAAGGACAAGCTGCTCTATGTGGAAGCCCCGCCCCTGCGCCAGCGCTACATGGAAACAATCGGCATTTACGAAGAAAGTGTACTGGCCGCAGAGCTTGAAGTTTCCATGCTGCGACGAAAAGTTGAGATGATTCAAATCGCCATCAATCGCCGGGAGCCTGTTGATTTGGAAGCGATTGATACTGCCATCGAAGCAGAAAGGGCTAAGGTCGTTTCTGATGTTGAGGCAGGAGATAAAACGCTGCATGAGCTGCCGCAGCTCTCAGAGCAGGAAGAACACACGCTTCAAAGGCAGCACCGCGAAATCACGGCAGCATTTCATCCCGCTATGAATCCTGATATTACGGAGGCTCAGAAGAAGCTTTATGAGAAGGCTCAAGATGCCTACCGGCTTCAGGACGTTGAGGCAATGAAGCTGATTTACGATATGCTGTTCGCTCCTGCGGATGTTTCAGCCGTCAGCGTATCGCCGGACAGGATGCCATACGGCACAGCAGAGCGCCGAGAGGAATACCGTGAGATTGCATCTGCTCTTTCTACGGACTACAAACTTGCAAAGCAGCTATATCCGTTTTTTATGCCGCTGGAAGAAGACTCCGTCATCCGGTCATCCTTAGACGGTTATGACGCGCAGCGCAGGGCTGTCGAGGAGGAGATAGCCAGCATCCGGGCGGGCTTCCCGTTCAATGCTGTCGCCACACTCAACGACAAAGCCAAAACAGAAGAATACTTGGCAGAGCTCCGCGTCCGGGCAAAGCGCTGTGAGATCGAAAAGGCGGAGCTTGAGCGTCAAATTTCGACACTTACAAAAGGTGCAGTAAATGGCTGATTACAAAATTCAAGAGGCCGGAAAGCCTCTGCGTTCCGGATATTTTGACAGGGACGCATTTCGGCAAAAGAGCCGTTCCATACTCGTGCTGAAAACAGCCGTTGCAGGGCTCTATTTCCATGTTGACAATAACAGCGATGAAGGACGAAATCTGCTCGAAGAGCTCACGCCTGGAACGGAGCTTCACTTGTTTCGAGATACGGAAAATGAACACGACCAGTGGGCCATATCCGTCTACACAACGGATGATCGGGAATTGGGCTATGTGACACGCTTCAAAAACGAGACCATTGCAAGGCTGATGGACTATGGTAAGGTATTCCACGCTTATGTAGATGAGCCTCCAGAGCCACCGAAGAACGCTACAGAGGCACGACGCACACGAGCACCGACCGAGAATTATAAGCTGCCTTTTTCAATCTACATGGACGATAACTGACCGCCATACTGTTTAATAATTCCCTGAGCCAGCCGCACTGGAGCCCAGATTTGATACGGGTAGTAGCGTCGGTACCTGAAATTGACAGAGGCAGAGAACGCATATAGGCAGAAAGACCACCGAGGGCGGCGTCGTGCCGCCCTCGATTTCCATACTTATTCCTTGTATTCGATACTCTCCCATGTTAAAATCGAATACAAAGGAGTGATTTCATGGACGTTCAGACCCTGCGGTATTTTCTGGCCGTGACGCGGGAGGGGAATATCTCGGCGGCGGCCGAGGCGCTGCACGTGGCGCAGCCGTCATTGTCCCGGCGCATGAAGGAGCTGGAGGAGGAGCTGGGGGTCCGGCTGTTCCAGCGCGGCAACCGGCGCATCACCCTCACCCGGGAGGGCGCCGTGCTGCAGGCCCGGGCCGAGGAGCTTGTGCAGCTGATGGACCGGACGAAGCAGGAGGTGACCACGGTCCGGGGCCGCGTCACCGGCGCCGTGCGCATCGGCGCGGGGGAGTCGCGCTCCTTCCGGCGCATTGCGGAGGCCGTGACAGCCCAGCGGCGCGAGCAGCCCGGCGTCACCTTCCAGATCGTCAGCGGCGACACCGCCGACCTGATGGATCAGCTCAGCGGCGGTCAGCTCGATTTCGCCCTGATCTTCACCGCCGTGGACTGGGAGACCTACCAGTCCCTGCGCATGCCGGACACCGATTCCTTCGGCGTGCTGATGCGCCGGGACGATCCGCTGGCCGCCCGGGAGCGCCTGACCTTCGACGATCTCTACGACCGGGAGCTGATCTTCTCCCGCGTGGCCGGGGCCAGCCTCTTCCCCGGCGTAGACCGCAGCCGCGTGCAGGCGGCCGCCACCTACAACCTCCTCTACAACGCCACCCATCTGGTGGAGAGCGGCCTCGGCCTCGCGCTGTGCTACGACGGCCTCGCCGACGTGAGGGAGGGCAGCCCCCTGACTTTCCGCCCCCTGGACCCGCCCGTCAACACCCGCGGCGTCCTCATCTGGAAGCGCCACGTCCCCCTGTCTCCCGCCGCCGCGCTGTTCATCGAGACGCTGCGCAGATCTTTGGAATAAAAAAAGCGCTGACCTCACGGTCAGCGCTTCCTTTTATATGGTATCGACTAATCCTTCAGATACTGCTCGAAGCGGTCGTCCAGGGCCGTCTGGCAGACGATGCCGACGATGCCGGGGCCGGTGTGGGCGCCGATGGCGCAGCCGATCTCGGCGATGACGACCTCGCGGCAGTGGTAGCGGTCGATCAGCTCCTTCTTGAGGAACTCGGCGGTCTCCGGGTCGTCGCCGTGGACCACGGCCACGATCTGATCCTCCAGACGTGCGCCCACCTCGCCCGTGCGGTCGAGGATGCGCTCCAGGGACGCCTTGCGGCCGCGGACCTTCTCGATGGCGGTCAGGCGGCCCTCCTTGTCGACCATGATGATGGGCTTGATGCCCAGGATTGTGCCGAAGGTGGCGGAGGTCTTGCTGATGCGCCCGCCCTTCAGCAGGTACGCCAGCGTCTCAACGGTGACGGAATGTTCCGTATGCTCGCAGAAAAACTTCGCCGCCTCGATCAGCAGCTCCTTGGGCGCGCCGTTAGCCTGCATGCGCAGCAGCTTGTAGGCCGACAGACCGTAGCCCATGGAGGCGCAGCGGGTGTCGATGATCGTCATTTTGAACTCCGGGAACTCCTCCAGCAGGTCCTGATAGGCCAGCGTGGCCGCCGTGAACGTCCCGGCGATGCCGGTGGAGAAGCAGAGGTACAGCACCTCGTCGCCCCGCTCGGCGTAGGGCTTGAAGTGATCGTAAAACATCTGCTCGCTGATGTGGTAGGTGGAGATCACCGCGTCGCTGCGCAGCGTGTCGTAAAACTGCTCAGGGAAGATGTCCAGACGGTCGAAGTGATCCTCGCCGTTGATGACCACGGGCGTGGGCATCAGCAGCATATCGTATTTATCGACGATCCACTGAGGGGTATCGGAGGCGGAATCGGTAATGATCTTAAAGGCCATAACAGTCACCTTTCACGTAAAATTCTAACTGAATCATTATATACCCGCCTCCCTTGAACCATCAAGCGGCAGGAATCGAAATTTTTGCTAAACTGCGCCACAATTCATCGATAAAGTGTGGCAAACAGGCGCAAAAAACGCAGAAAAGGCCACATTCACCTTAATGAAATCTTAAGCGGCGATCCATTGACAGCGCGCTGCATCTGTGCTATAACTGTATTAGCTCAATTAGTACAGTTGAGACATCGGAACAGGAGGTGCTCGAGTGATCGCACTGAATTACCGCGACTCCCGTCCGATCTACGAGCAGATCAAGGACAACCTGCGGCGGCTGATCCTGTCCGGAGGCATCGCACCGGACGAGAAGCTGCCCAGCGTGCGCGAGCTGGCCAGTCAGCTCGCCATCAACCCCAACACCATCCAGCGGGCCTACCGCGAGCTGGAGAGCGAGGGGTATATCTACACCGTCGCCGGCAAGGGCTCCTTTGCCGGGAATCTGCACGAGATCGCCGACCTGCGCGTGCGCGAGCTCCTGAGCCAGTTCGACGCGCTGACCGACCGCCTGATGGGCATGGGTCAGTCGGCTGAGACGCTGGCGCAGCGGGTCCGGGAGAGAGGAGGAAAGGAAAAATGATCGAAATACAGGATCTTGTCAAAACGTTCGACGGCTTCCGCGCCTTGGACGGCCTGACGCTCCACGTGCCACAGGGCGGCATCTACGGCCTCGTGGGGCCCAACGGCTCCGGCAAATCGACGGTGATCCGCCACATCACGGGCATCTACCGCCCGGACAGCGGCAGCGTCACCGTGGGCGGCCAGCCGGTCTATGAAAACGTCGCCGTCAAGCGGCGCATCGCCTATATCTCGGACGACGTCTACGCCTTTTTGTCCGCCAGTCTGAAGGATATGAAGGAGTTCTACCGGGGGCTTTATCCCCAGTTCGACACCCAGCGCTACGAGCAGCTGCGGGAGGCGTTCCCGCTGGACGAGCGCAAGGCTATCCGCCACCTGTCCAAGGGCATGCAGAAGCAGGCGGCCTTCTGGCTGGCCATGTGCTGCAGGCCAGACTATCTGGTGCTGGACGAGCCGGTGGACGGCCTCGACCCCGTCATGCGCCGCCGCGTGTGGGGCATTTTGATGAACGATGTGGCCGAGCGCGGCACGACGGTGCTCGTCTCGTCCCACAACCTGCGCGAGCTGGAGGACGTGTGCGACCATGTGGGCATCATCGACCGCGGCCGCGTGCTGATCGAGCGCTCGCTGTCCGAGCTGCAGGACAACATCGTCAAGCTGCAGATCGCCTTCGAGGGTGAGGCGCCCGAGCTGAGCGGCCTCGATGTGCTGCACCGCAGCGCCGCCGGGCGCGTGCAGACGCTGATCGTCCGCGGCTGTCAGGCCGAGGTGGAGCAGGTGGCCGCGTCGCTCCGTCCGCTGTTTTACGACCTGCTGCCGCTGACGCTGGAGGAGATCTTCATTTATGAGCTGGGAGGTGATGACAATGATCTCAAAAACGCCGTTCTTTGATAAGACCGTGGCGCGGCAGGGGCTGAAGCGCACCCTCCCCCTGTGGCTGACCCACGCCGTCGTCTGGGCCATGGCCATGCCCGTTCTGATGACCAACATCTATCCCCATACGGGGATGCTGGGCATCGGGTATTATATCCTGATGACCGTCCATATCGGCGGCCCGCTGATGGCCGCGTTCTTCTCCATGATGATGAGCGAGCTGCTGTGCAACTACCTCTACTCGGCCCGCTCCGTCAGCTTCTACCATTCGCTGCCCGTGCGGCGCTCCGCGCTGTTCCGCACGAACCTGCTGGTGGGTCTGGGCGCGCTGCTCGTCCCCGCGGCGCTCATCGGCCTCGTCACCTGGCTGATGCTGACGGCCCTGGGGGCCCGGGACCTCGTGCCCACGCTGCTGCGCTGGTTCGCCGCCTATGCAGAGTACGTGATCTTCTTCACGGGCTTCTCGCTGCTGTGCGCCCACGTCACAGGCCACGTGGGCATCGGGACGCTGATCTATGCCATCCTCAACTTCGCCGCCGTGGCGCTGGAGCTGTGCGTCAGGTTCATCCTGTCCATGTTCCTCTACGGCGTACGCGTGCGCACTGAGCTCATCGGCGTCACGCGCTTCCTGTCGCCCCTCGTCAAGATCTATTACGACCACGGCGTGCTGCTGCAGGACGGCGCGCGGATCTACACCGGCGGCAGCTACCGCCTGGGACTGCTGGCGGCGGGCGTCGTCATGACGCTGCTGGCCTGGCTGCTCTATCGCGTCCGCCGCAGCGAGTCGGCCGGGGAGATCGTCTCCGAGCCCGCGCTGCGCCCGGTGTTCAAATACTGCATGACCGCGGGCTTCGCCTTCATCGTCGGCGTGATCCTGTATTTCATCACCTACTTCATCCGCGACGAGCAGACCCCGGCCAGCCTGCTCTGGTTCACGGTGTGCATGCTGGCGGGCGGCGCCATCGGGTATTTCGTCTCCGAGATGATGCTGCGCAAGAGCCTGCGCGTCTTTAAGCGCTCCCTGCGCGGCTTCGCCGCCGCGGCCGCGGCCATCGTGCTGTTCTGCGCCGCCATCGGCTTCGACTTCTTCGGCGTTGAGCGCCGCGTGCCCAATCTGGACGATATCAAGTCCGTCACCGTCGAGCTCTACGGCGTCGCCGCCTTCGATACAGCCGAGATCCGCGCCGGCGACCCCTGGCTGTCCGACGTCACGGACATGCACCGCGCGATCATCCGCAACAAGGATGAAGACCGGTCGCGCCTCAGCCGGACCGAGGTCAACGACGGCAGCCAGAGCTGGTGGGACGGTCAGACGGTGACGCTGGAATACGAGCTGACGAACGGCTCGAAGCTGATCCGCGCCTACACCCTGCCCGCCTGGCACTGGGTCAGACCCGACGAGGACGCCGACGTCGAGCAGGACGTCAGCAGCGAATACGTCGATACCGTCGCCGCGCTGTGCGCGTACCCCGAGGTGATCGAGCGCGCCTACCCCATGTTCTGGGGCGAGGGCCAGTGGTATCAGACGACCGGCGAGGTCTGGCAATCCGCGGCCACCGGCGACTGGAAGCAGCTCAACGAAGAGGGCTTCAAAAAGGCCGCGGAGGCGCTGAAGCAGGACCTGCTGGAAGGCAGGCTCCACGGCTGGCGCAACACCCGGGAGGACAACGGCGACATCATCGAGGTGACGCTGGGCTATATCAAAAACGAGACCGGTCGGGAAGGCGATTTCTATGATGTGCATTTCGCCGTCACGCCGGAGGCCGGGCGCACCTGGGCGGTGCTCACCGACATGACCAACTACTGCGACGAGCTCAAGGACGTCGATCTCAGCGACCCAGAGGCGTTCGGGCAGGCGTATCCCATGCTGGCGCATCCCGACGGCTGGACCTGCACCGGAGCCTCCGTCATCAGCTGGAAATCGGCCTGGACGCTGAGCGAGAGCGTGTATGACACGCTCACGGAGCAGCTCCCCGGCGCGCTGGCGCAGGGCGACGTGCTCCCCTGGGACTACGACATGGTCCGCAGCGAACAGCAGGCGCGCCTGACCCTGACCTACTGCGATCAGGCGGCGCAGGAAACGGCGGAGCGCAGCTTCATGATCTTCGAGGGCAGCCCCCTCTGGGACCTCATCACAGACGAAGAAAACATCGCCGGGTAACACGAAAGCCGCCCTGTGGGGCGGCTTTCATAATGGAGAACGGAAACCTGGAACGGGGGGACGCCCGCATCAGATCGCATACCGCCGTTGCGCCCCCTTGTCATCATGAGCGAAGCGGAAGGGATCGTAAATGAATCACAGGACAAAACAAAAAGACAGGGCATTCGCCGGTATCGTACTGGGGATCTATCTGCTGTTTCTTTGCTGGCTGATCTTGTTCAAGCTGGCAGACAGTATGGATAAGATCCCAAATATGAGAGGGATCAACCTGATCCCGTTCCATTACGATCAATTGGCGGGTTCAAGATTTCATTTGAATGAGGTGTTATACAATGTGCTGGTATTCATACCGGCCGGGTTCTATTTCTGCGCGTTCAGCGGGAATAAAGCGATCCGCGGCATAGCAGCATGCGCGCTGCTCAGCCTGGCGTTTGAAGCCGCACAATGGATATTCGCGCTCGGAGCAAGCGATATCACGGACCTGATCACGAATACTGCCGGCGGCGCGATGGGAGCGATCGTCTATCATATATTCAGGAAAGTCTTCAAAGGGAAGGCGATAACGATCGCCAGTATGATCGGGGCGGCGCTTGAAGCGCTTTGCTTCGGATTGCTTGCGGTGCTGTTTCTTACAAACAGAACGGTACGTTTTTCATGACGCCCGCGGCCTCTCGACCTGTCATCCCGAGCTTGTCGAGGGATCTGAAGATCCTTCAGCTCCGCTCAGAATGACAGGGGAGGGGGAGGCCATCGGGCCCCGGCCCCTCGCCGATCACGAAAAAGCCCCGCCGGACGGCGGGGCTTTTTGACGCGCTTATTTCGCTTTTTTCAGCACCTTGCCGTTCTTGAGCCCGGTGAAGCGGCCGTGCTCCACGGCGACGCCGCCGTTGACGATGACGTATTCGATGCCGTCGTTGTGGCGGAACGGATAGTCATAATCGGCGTTGCACTTGAGGTTCTTGTAGTCGAAGATCGTGATGTCGGCGTGCAGGCCCTTTTTGAGCTTGCCGATCTCGGGCAGGTGGTACGTCTCGGCGGCCATGCCCGTCATGCGGTAGATGGCGTCCTCCAGCGTCCACAGGCCGTTGTCGCGGATCAGCTCGAGCCTGCGCACCATGGTGGCCATGGCACGGGGATGGCTGCCGGAGCGGCGCTCGCTGTCCACCACGGGGCCGTAGTCGGACCAGTCGCTGCCGGCCATGACCCAGGGCTGATGCAGGAAGTTCAGCAGGTCGCTCTCGTTCTGGGAGAAGTAGATGCCCTGCACCGTGGCGTCGTTCTGATCGAGGATGTCAACGCACACGTCGAAGGGGTCGCGGTTCTCCTCCCGGGCGATCTCGCCCAGGGTCCTGCCTACGTACTGGGGCGTCTTGGCCGCGCCGGAGATCAGGCTGCCGTCGAAGCCCGCGGAGTAGATGTTGCTCTCGAACTCGGCGGCCTCGTTGAAGATCGACCACAGCGCCTTCTTGCGCAGCTCGGGGTCGCGCAGGGCGTGGACGCCCTCCAGCCGTCCCTTGGTGAGGAACTTGGGCGGCAGCTGGCTGACGAGAGGGGCGGAGCCGCCGGTGAACGGGTACTGGTCGGCGGTGATCGACATGCCCTCGGCCATGTTCTTCTCCAGCAGCTCGATGACCTGCTTGCTCATGCCCTCGTTGTGGTGGCCGATGACCTTGATATGGGAGATGTTGACGGGGATGCCGCTCACGCGGCCGATGTGCAGCGCCTCCTCCAGGGATTCCATCAGCTGGTCGCCCTCGCCGCGGATGTGGGTGGTGTAGACGCCGCCGTACTGATGGGCCACCTTGGCGATCTCCACGATCTCCTCGGTGCCCGCGAAGACGGACGGGGTGTACACGAGACCCGTGGAGAAGCCCAGACAGCCGCACTCCATGGCCTCGGCCATCAGGTCGCGCATCTGCTGCAGCTGCTCCTCGTCGGGCGTGCCGGGACCGAGACCCATGACCTTGCCGCGGATGTTGCCTTGCCCGGCGAAGAAGGCCATGTTGGCGCCCAGCTTCAGCTTTTCCACATATTCAAAATAGGAGGTATAGCTCTCGGTGATCCTGGCGTACTCGTCCTTGGGGATGTCCAGCCAGGTGCCCTCGCCGTAGAAGGGGGCGGCCATGCCGCCGCACTGACCGGCCAGCTCCGTGGTGGCGCCGTCCTCCAGATGGTTGTAGCCCGTGGTGCTGTCCAGCAGGATCGGGCCGTCGGAATGGGTGTGAACGTCGATGAAGCCGGGGGAGACGATGAGTCCGGCGGCGTCGATGACCTTTTCCGCCTCGCCCTCGATGTGAGGGGCGATCTCGGCGATCAGGCCGTCCTTCACGGCCACGTCCGCCTGAAAGCGCGGCGCGCCGGTGCCGTCGATAAGGGTGCCGTTTTTGATGAGCAGATCGAACATGGTTTCCTCCTTAAAAACGTCGGTACTGTTTACTTCATGCTTTCGCCGATGACGCGGTAGGCGTTCTTCCAGCAGATCTTCTCGATCTCGTCGTCGGTGAAGTGCTTTTCCAGCGCGGCGACGACCATGGGCATGCCGGAGTAATCCTTGAAATCAAGATCGTTGCCGATGCCGTCGAAGTCGGAGCCGAAGCCCAGGGCGTCGATGCCGGCTTTGTTCTTGATGTACAGCGCCTGACGCACGATGTCCTCGCAGGTGGTCAGGTTGTTGGCCGCGGCCTCCTCGCTCATGAAGGGGGCGCAGTAGTTGAGGCCCGTCAGACCGCCGTTCTCGCCCAGTAGCTTCAGCATCTCGTCCGTCAGGTTGCGGCGGTGATTGCACACGGCGCGGGCGTTGGAGTGGGAGGCGACGATGGGCTTCTTACTGTGCTTCAGCACGTCGAAGATACCGGCGTCGTTCAGATGGCTGACGTCGATGATCATGCCCAGCTCGTTCATGCGCTCGATGGTCTCGAAGCCGAAGGGCTTGAGGCCCTTGCGCATGATCTCGGGGTCCTCGGAGGTGGGGTAGGCGACGCTGTTCTCGTAGTTCCAGGTCAGGGACATGAGGCGCACGCCCTTCTGATAGAACTCGTCCACGCGCTCGATCTTCCCCTCCAGCGGCACACTGTCCTCGATGGACAGGAAGGAGGTCATCAGGCCGTTGGCGCGGTTCTTTTCCAGGTCGGCCAGGCAGTAGGCCTTGGCGATGATGTCGGTGTTCTTCGCCATTTCCTCCTCGTACTTCTCATGGACGAAATTGAAGTACTCGTAGGGGCCCATGGTGACGCCCAGACGCTCGGCCGTGTCGTGCAGCGGGATCCAGATGGCGAAGAACTGGGCCAGCGCCTCGCCCTTCTGCATCTTCTCCAGCGAGATGTGGCCGTCGTTGTGGCGCAGGCTGACCTTGCCCTCGCTGCGGGCGACCCGCTCGCCCATGGTGTCGCAGTGGAAATCGATGATACGCATCATAATTGCATGCACTCCTTTGTCAGTGTGGTGGCTCAATAAAGCTGCTTTCAGTGTACACCATTTTATGGCGGGATGCAAGAAAGACGACAAAAAACAGCCTCCCGCGCCCATGCGGGAGGCTGTTTCGATCCATATGGCGTTATTTCAGGAAATCGCGCAGCTCGTCGACGCGGTCGGTGCGCTCCCAGGGGAGGTCCAGATCGTCGCGGCCGAAGTGGCCGTAGGCGGCCGTCTGACGGTAGATCGGGCGGCGCAGGCCGAGGTTCTCGATGATGGCGGCCGGGCGCAGGTCGAAGACGCGGGACACGGCGTCGGAGATGCGCTGGGCGTCGCAGGCGCCGGTGCCGAAGGTCTCGACGAACACGGACACGGGCCGCGCCACGCCGATGGCGTAGGCCAGCTCGATCTCGCAGCGGTCGGCCAGACCGGCGGCCACCACGTTCTTGGCGGCGTAGCGGGCCATATACGCGCCGCTGCGGTCCACCTTCGTGGGGTCCTTGCCGGAGAAGGCGCCGCCGCCGTGGCGGGAGTAGCCGCCGTAGGTGTCAACGATGATCTTGCGGCCCGTCAGGCCGCTGTCGCCCTGAGGTCCGCCGATGACGAAGCGGCCCGTGGGGTTGATGAAATACTTCGTCTTTTCGTCGATCAGCTCCGCAGGCAGGGCCTTCTTGATGACCTCCTCCATGACGGCCTCGCGCAGGGTGACGAGGGGCACGTCGCTCGAATGCTGGGTGGAGACGACGACGGTGTCGATGCGCAGCGGCATGCCGTTCTCACCGTATTCCACGGTGACCTGGCTCTTGCCGTCGGGCAGGACGAAGGGCAGCACGGCGTTTTTGCGGACGTAGGCCAGACGGCGCGTCAGCTGATGGGCGAACATGATAGGGGCGGGCATGAGCTGAGGGGTCTCCTTGCAGGCATAGCCGAAGACCATGCCCTGATCGCCCGCGCCGATGAGGTCGAAGGGGTCCGCGCCGCTGACGCGGTGCTCCACGGCGTTGTCGACGCCCATGGCGATGTCGGGGGACTGCTCGTCGATGGAGGTCAGCACGGCGCAGGTCTTGTAGTCGAAGCCGTAGGCGGCGTCGGTGTAGCCGATCTCCTGCACGGTCTTGCGGACGATGGCGGGGATGTCGGCGTAGCCCTCGGTGGATAGCTCGCCCATGACCATAACCATACCCGTGGTGGCCACGGTCTCGCAGGCCACGCGGGCGTTTTTGTCCTGACGCAGCAGGTTGTCGAGAACGGCGTCGGAGATCTGGTCGCAGACCTTGTCGGGATGACCCTCGGTGACGCTCTCGGAGGTAAACAGTTTGTTGCGCATAATCGTTATAATATCCTTTCAATCACTGGCGGCCGGAGGCCGCATCACTGTACTTATTTTACCATATCCCGCAGCCCGTTTGCTATAGCAGAAACAGAGAGCTTGCAAGTCAATCAAACGCCTTTGTCGTGCAAAAAAGTCAAAAAAGAGCTCACTCCAGATATCCGTCGCCGCGGTCGGGGAGGATGACGGCGACGGCCTTGTCGAACAGGCGCGTCTGCTGGCCGAGGAAGACGGCGGCGGCGAGGGCCGCGCCGGAGGAGGGGCCGCACAGCAGGCCCTCGGTCAGCGCCAGCTGACGGGCGGCCTCCAGGGCGTCCTGGGTGCGCACGCGCACCACCTTGTCCAGGATATAGCGGTTGAGCGTCTCGGGCACGAAGCCGGGGCCGATGCCCGTGATGCTGTGCCGGGCGGGCAGACCGCCGGAGATCACGGGGCTGTCCTGAGGCTCCACGCCCACGATGAGGCAGTCAGGCCGGTGCATCTTGATCGCCTCGCCGCAGCCCGTGATCGTCCCGCCCGTGCCGATGCCCGCCACCAGCGCGTCGATGTCCGGCAGGTCCCGCAGCAGCTCAGGGCCGGTGGTCCCGCGGTGGGTCAGGGGGTTGTCGTTGTTCTCGAACTGGTCCACGAGGAAGCCGCCCGGGTGCTGGCTCAGCAGCGACTGCGCCCGCTCCCGCAGGCCCTTGACGCCCACGGAGGCCGGGGAGATGACGACCTGCGCCCCGTAAGCCCGGGCCCGGCGGATGTCCTGCAGCGACATGGTGTCCTGGGCCGCCAGCACGCACCTGAGCCCCAGCATGGCACAGGCCATGGCCGCCGACACGCCGCCGGAGCCGCCGGTGAGGCACACCGCCGTCCCGCCGCGCTCCAGCTCGCCGCGCTCCAGCGCGGCCGTCAGCATGCCCAGCGCCGTGCGGTCCTTCACGGTCCCGGCGGGATTGAGGAACTCGCATTTGCCGTAAAGCCGCGCCCGGCAGGCGTAATACTTCTCGAACTTCTGCAGCCGCACCAGCGGCGTATCGCCGATCAGCGCGCGTGCGCTTTCATACAGCGCCATGGGGAAGCCTCCTTTCCGGGCCCGGCCGGCCCGATTGTGCATAAATACCGTTGACTATGGGAAAAAACACGGAAAAATTGTTGCGAAAACCACGAAAAAAAGCAAAATCGATGTTGCTTATTTTCCTCTTTAATGTTAGTATATACGTGTTGGGGGATCAAGTCAAAGGAAAATGCTTGACCGCCCTTTTATCCGCGTCCAAATAATGTGAGGGTCACAATGACAAATCACATAAATTACAGGAGGGAAACAAAATGAAGTACGATCGCACATTCAATTTCTCCGCCGGCCCTGCCATGATGCCGGAACCCGTTCTCGAAGAGATTCGTGACGAGATGATGAACTACAAGGGCTCCGGCATGTGCGTCATGGAGATGAGCCACCGCTCCAAGGTCTTTATCGACATCGCCGCTGAGGCTGAGAAGGATCTGCGCGAGCTGATGGGCATCCCCGACAACTACAAGGTCCTGTTCGTTCAGGGCGGCGGCACGCTGCAGTTTGCCATGGTCCCCATCAACCTGCTGAAGAACGGCGTTGCCTGCTACGTCGAGACCGGCTCCTGGTCCAAGAAGGCCATTGCCGAGGCCAAGAAGTACGGCGAAGTCAAGATCGTCGCTTCCTCTGCCGACAAGAACTTCAACTACATCCCCGATTGCTCTGATCTCGACATCCCCGAGAATGCCGACTATGTCTACATCTGCGAGAACGAGACCATCAACGGCACCACCTATCATCAGCTGCCCAACACCAAGGGCCACATCTTGGTCTCCGACCAGTCCTCCATGTTCCTGTCCCGCCCCTGCAACGTCAGCGACTACGGTCTGATCTGGGCCGGTGTCCAGAAGAACGTCGGCCCCGCCGGCATGAGCGTCGTCATCGTCCGTGAGGACCTGATCCGCGACGATCTGGATCCCAAGACCCCTATCTACCTGAAGTATAAGACCCATGCCGACGCCGACAGCATGTACAACACCCCCAACTGCTGGGCGATCTACTGCTGCGGCAAGGTCTTCAAGTATCTGAAGAGCCTGGGCGGCCTGAGCAAGATGGCTGAGATCAACGAGCACAAGGCCAAGATCCTGTACGATTATCTGGAGACCTCCAAGCTGTTCACCAGCGCTGTCGATCCAAAGGACCGCAGCGTCATGAACGTGACCTTCGTCACCCCCAGCAAGGAGCTGGATGCCGAGTTCGTCAAGGCTTCCGTCGCTGCCGGCTTCGACAACCTGAAGGGCCACAAGTCCGTCGGCGGCCTGCGCGCCTCCATCTACAATGCGATGCCTGAAGAGGGCGTCGTCGCTCTGGTCGAGTTCCTGAAGAAGTTCGAGGCCGAGCACAAATAAGTTCGTTCCCCTCTGTCCACAGGCGGCATGCCCGCCTGTGGGCATCCTCTTATTGATTATGAATAATTAAAAGGAGATTACTGACATGAGAGTACTCGTTACCGACGGTATGGACAAGCAGGCCATGGCCAAGCTGCAGGAGCAGGGCCACGAGGTTGTTACGAAGTTCTATGAGCCCGACGAGCTGGGCAAGGCCCTGTGCGATTTCGACTGCGTCGTCGTCCGCTCCAAGACCAAGGTCCGCGCCAACCATATCGACGAAGTCAAGGCCAACAACGGCAAGCTGAAGCTGGTCATCCGCGGCGGCGTCGGCGTCGACAACATCGACGTCAAGTATGCCGAGGAGCATGGCGTTGCCGTCCGCAACACCCCGAAGGCTTCCTCCGACTCCGTGGCCGAGCTGACCCTGGGCCATATGCTGACCCTGGCCCGCTTCATCGGCGCCGCCAACGTCACCATGCGCAAGGGCGAGTGGAACAAGAAGGCTTATGAGGGCATCGAGCTGAACGGCAAGACCCTGGGCCTGATCGGCATGGGCCGCATCTCCCGCTCCCTGGCCAAGAAGGCCGAGGCTCTGGGCATGAAGATCGTTTACACCGACATCCTGGGCAAGATGGACGGCCTGAACTATGAGTTCCACGCCGACATGGCCGACGTGCTGAAGGTCGCCGATTTCGTCTCCCTGCACATCCCCGCCGCTGCTGACGGCAAGCCCGTCATCGGCGCCGAGCAGATCGCCCAGATGAAGGACGGCGCTTATCTGCTGAACGTGGCCCGCGGCGGCCTGGTCGACGAAGACGCTCTGTGCGACGCTCTGGACAGCGGCAAGCTGGCCGGCGCTGCTCTGGACGTGTTCCCCGTCGAGCCTCCCAAGAACGAGCGCGTTCTGTCCAACGACAAGATCTCCCTGACCCCCCACATCGGCGGCTCCACCAAGGAAGCCCAGGGCAGGATCGGCATGGAGATCGTCGACATCATCAACAGCTTCGCGAAATAAGCTAAAGGAGTATCATCCAGATGGCAGTTGTTAGACCTTTCCGGGCTGTCCGCCCCACCCCCGAGCTGGCTGCCAAGTGCGCCGCTCTGCCTTACGACGTCATGGATACCGAAGAGGCCAAGAAGTACGTCGAGGGCAACCCCTACTCCTTCATGCGCATCGACCGCGCCGAGATGTCCTTCCCTGCGGATCATGATCCCTATGCCCAGGACGTCTACGAGGAAGCCTCCAAGATGCTCCAGCAGCGCAAGGCCGACGGCGTCTACATCCAGGACGAAAAGCCCTGCTACTACATCTACAAGCAGGTCATGAACGGCCGCGCGCAGATCGGCATCGTCGGCTGCGCCAGCGTTGACGACTATATGAACAACATCGTCAAGAAGCATGAGCTGACCCTGGCCAAGAAGGAAGACGACCGCTGCAACCACGTTGACATCTGCAACGCCAACACCGGCCCCATCTTCCTGACCTACAAGTCCAACGACGAGATCAACAAGGTCGTCGAGAACACCATGGCCGACAACGAGCCGGTCTATGACTTCGTCGGTGACGGCGTCCAGCAGACCGTGTGGGTCATCACCTGCCCGCACTGCCAGGGCGTCATCCAGAAGGCCTTTGAGGAGACCCCCGCGCTGTACATCGCCGACGGTCATCACCGCTGCGCCAGCGCCGTGCGCGTCGCCCGCAAGCGCCGCTGCCAGTTCCCCGACTACACCGGCGAGGAGGAGTTCAACTTCTTCCTGTGCGTCCTGTTCCCCGACGATCAGCTGGAGATCATGGACTACAACCGCGTCGTGGCCGATCTGAACGGCAACGACAAGGAGACCTTCTTCCAGAAGATCCAGGAGAAGTTCACCTGCGAAGAGAAGGGCGAGGGTGAGTATCATCCCGAAGCCAAGCACACCTTCGGCATGTTCCTGGACGGCAAGTGGTACAAGCTCACCGCCAAGGAAGGCACCTTCAATGCTGACGACGTCGTTGCTCAGCTGGACGTCTCCATCCTGCAGGAGAACCTGCTGCATCCCATCCTGGGCATCGGCGATCCCCGCACCGACAAGCGTATCGACTTCGTCGGCGGCATCCGCGGCCTGGGCGAGCTGGAGCGCAGAGTCAAGGAAGGCATGACCGTCGCGTTCGCCATGTATCCCACCTCCATCGAGGATCTGATGCATATCGCTGACGCCGGCAAGATCATGCCCCCGAAGAGCACCTGGTTCGAGCCCAAGCTCCTGTCCGGTATCTTCATCCACGAGCTTCGCTAAGCTTACATCACAGGGCCGCCCCGCAAGGGGCGGTCCTTTTTTTATCGGCGTATGTTATAAATTGCAGTTGGCGTCTGTATAAATTGTAGTTGAAATGTCAATCTTTTTATGGTAGAATCAGATTACCCCAGCAGCGCCGTCATCCGCTGACGGGGAAGTGTATAACAGGAGGAAAGAGAACATGAACTTCCGCAAAGTAACGATCGCCGGCGGCGGCGTCCTGGGCAGCCAGATTGCCTTCCAGACTGCCTTCAAGGGCTTTGACGTCACCGTCTGGCTGCGCAGCGAGGGCTCCATCGGCCGCACCCAGCCCAAGCTGGAGCGCCTGAAGAACATCTACCTGGCTACGCTGGAGGCCATGAAGACCAACCCGCTGGCCTACGCCGGCGGCTTGAGCGACAAAAAGGATCTGACGGACGAGGAGATCGACGCGCTGAAGGCGCAGGTGGAGAAGGCTTATGCCGGCATGAAGCTGACCACCAGCTATGAGGAAGCGGCCGCCGACTGCGACCTGCTGATCGAGTCCATCGCCGAGAACCCCGAGGAAAAGATCGCCTTCTACACCGAGCTGGCCAAGCACCTACCCGAGAAGACTGTCCTCGCCACCAACTCCTCCACGCTGCTGCCCTCCGCCTTCGCGCAGTACACGGGCCGCCCGGAGAAGTATCTCGCGCTCCACTTCGCCAATGAGATCTGGCGCTTCAACACCGGCGAGGTCATGGGCCATCCCGGTACCGATCCCAAGTATTATGAGCAGGTCGCCGAGTTTGCCGCGGCCATCGGCATGGTGCCCCTGCGCCTGCACAAGGAGCAGCCCGCCTATATCCTCAATTCCCTGCTGGTGCCCCTGCTGAACGCCGCCCAGATGCTGCTGGCCACCGACGTCGCCAGTGTCGAGGACATCGACCGCTGCTGGGAGATTGCCACCGGCGCCCCCGCCGGCCCCTTCAAGATCCTGGACAAGGTCGGACTGACCACGGCCTACAACATCGTGTCCATGCGCCCCGAGGCCAAGGATCCCAACACCCTGCCCGGCAAGATCGCCGCCATGCTCAAGAGCTATATCGATCAGGGCAAGCTTGGCATCAACGCCGGCGAAGGCTTCTACAAGTATAAATAAACCTGCATTTCATCAGCGCGAAGCCGCCCGGAAGGGCGGCTTTTTCTTGCCTGACGCGCGGTATTCTGATAGAATAACAGTATCAATCTGACTGAGGCGCATCATGGACAAAAACCTTCTCAAACTCCCGTACGTCCCGCAGCGGGGCCGAACCACCTGCTGGGCGGCCTGCGCGGCGGCCATCGTGGACTATCATTATCAATATGACTATTCGTCGCTGACGATCCTCACCATGGCGGCGGAGCACGGCATCGTCGTCACCGGGAAGAACGGCGCGAACCTCACCCAGGCGAAGAAGCTGCTGGACCTCTTCGGCGGCGTCAACCGCGTGCGGTACCGTCATCTGACCTTTGCGGAGCTCATCGAGGCCATCGACGACGGCTGTCCGCTGTGGATGTCGTCGATCATCGCCGACGGCAGCTCCAACACCGGCCACGCTGTGGTGGCCTACGGCTACCGCCGGGGGCCGGACGGCGGCGGGACGATGTACTACATGGACCCCGCCGGGGCCATGCGCATGGCTGATTTCCCCAAGGACGGCCCCGTCATCTACACCAACGGCGGCGCCATGTTCCGCAACAACGGCTTCATCGTCTGCCGCAGCGGCATATAAAAACCTGGCGCAAATCAGGATTTGCGCCATCAAAGGCCCGCGGGTAAATCAAAGATTTACCCGCTCGCGCGCAGCGCAGCGATAAGGATTCTGATCAATTGAAAAAAGCTCCCCGTTCGGGGAGCTTTTTTGATATCGTTTTATTAGAAAATGCTCAGATACATCCGCTGGGACAGCTCCTCCAGCGCCTTGATACCCGCGACACTGTTGCCCTTTTCGTCGAGGCCGGGGGAGAAGATGCCCACGCCCATGCGGGTGGGGGCCACGGCCATGATGCCGCCGCCGACGCCGCTCTTGGCGGGCACACCCACGCGGACAGCGAAATCGCCGGAGCCGTCGTACATGCCGCAGGTGACAAGCACCGCGTTGACGTAGTGGGCGTACTCAGCGGGGAACAGCCGCTCGTCGGTGATGGGCTTGCGTCCGCGGTTGGCGAAGACGTAGGCGATGTTGGCCAGGTCCTTGCAGTCGACGCGGATGGAGCAGGCCTTGAAATAGCAGTCCAGCACGTCCTCCACCTCGCCCTCGATCATGCCATAGGTCTTCAGCATGAAGGCCAGGGCGCGGTTGCGGTTGCCCGTCCGTTTTTCGGACAGATAGACCTTTTCGTCCACGCCGATGTCGGGGTTCCCGGCCAGCAGCCGCGTCAGCGACAGCAGGCGGCTGAACTTTTCCTCGTGATCGGCGCCCTTGATCAGCGTGCTCATGAAGATCGCGCCCATGTTGACCATGGGGTTCAGATGCTGGGCCGACAGCACGCCCTCGGTGACGTTGATGGCGTCGAAGGGCTTGCCCGTGGCCTCCACGCCGATGTGGCTGCGGACGAAGTCGATCCCGTTGTCCATCAGGCACTGCAGCAGCAGGATCGGCTTGACGATGGACTGGATGGTGAAGGGCTTGCGCCAGTCGCCGGCCTTGTAGCTCTGTCCGTCGCTGGACACCACGAAGATGCCCAGATCGTTGACGTCGCCCTTGGCCAGCTCGGGGATGTAATCGGCCGGCTTGCCCAGCGCCTTATATTTGGCGCAGTCCCGGACGATGTCTTCCAACAGTGCTTCCATGGTTACCTCCCCTCCTCGTCCAGCAGCGACTGCACGGCCTTCATCACGCCGAGCTTGCCGCTCTCGTAGGTCAGACCGCCCTGGATGAAGGCGGTGTAGGGGGGACGCATGGGCCCGTCGGCGCTGAGCTCGATGGACGCGCCCTGGATGAACGCGCCGGCGGCCATGACCACCTGATCGTCGTAGCCCGGCATGTCCCAGGCCTCCGGCGTCACGAAGGCGTCCACCGGCGAGCCCGCCTGGATGCCCCGGCAGAAGGCCAGCAGCTTTTCCGGCGCGCCGAAGTTGACCGTGTGGATGATGTCCAGGCCCGCCCGGTCGTCGGAGGGCGTGACGTCATAACCCAGCTCCCGCAGCAGCGCATTGCAGAACGCGGCCGTCTTCAGCGCCTGCGCCACCGTGTGGGGCGCCAGGAAGAAGCCCTGATAAAACGCGCGGTTGACGCCCAGCGTCGCGCCGCACTCCGCGCCGATGCCCGGCAGCGTCAGGCGGTTGGCCGCCCGCTCCACCAGCTCGCGTCTGCCCGCGACGTAGCCGCCCATGGGGGCCAGCCCGCCGCCGGGGTTCTTGATCAGCGACCCGCAGATCAGGTCCGCGCCCACGTGAGTGGGCTCCCGCGTGTCGCAGAACTCGCCGTAGCAGTTGTCCACCAGGACGTACGCCCCGGGGTTGACCCGGTGCACCAGCGCGCACAACGCGCCGATCTCGTCGATGGACAGCGTCTGCCGCTGGCCGTAGCCCCGGGACCGCTGGATGAACACGGCTTTGACGCCGGGATCGGCGGCCCGGCGCTCGATCTCCGCGTAATCGGGCAGGCCGTCCTTCATCTCCACCATGTCGAAGCGGATGCCGTAGTCGGCGAAGGTGCCGCCCAGGGGGCCGTGCTGGCCCGTCACCGTGCGCAGGGTGTCGTAGACGTTGCCCGTCAGGCTGAGCAGCGTCTCGCCGCTCTTGACGCAGGCGAACATGCCGCAGGCGATGGCGTGGCTGCCGTTGACGAACCCGGAGCGCACCAGCGCCGCCTCGCAGCCGAAGACCTGAGCGTAGATCTCCTCCAGCTTGTCGCGGCCCTGATCGTCGTAGCCGTAGCCTGTGGACTCCCGGAAATAGGTGTCCGAGACACGGTGATCGGCAAAGGCCGTCAGCACCCGTTCGGTGCAGGCCATCGAGACCTGCTCGATGGCGCGGAAGCGGAGCGCCGCGTGGCTCTCCGCCTTGTCAGCGAGCTCCAGGAGCCGCTGAGAAAAGTCATAACTCATTTTCCTTGATTCTCCCGTGAGAAAAAATAGCAGAAAGATCCGTGCGCCGACGCTTCGCCGGCGCACGGATCAAGCCTGCCGAAGCAGGTCAGATGCAGAGGTTTAACCCTCCAGCGCGGACTTGAGGATCGCCACCGCGCCCTCCACGTCCTTGAGGCTGTAGATCTCGCCCGGGGTGTGGACGTTGCGGGTGGGGATGCTGACGCCGCCGGCCAGGATGTAGCCATGGGTGCGCTGGATGGCGCCGGCGTCGGTGCCGCCGGCCAGCAGGATCTCGTCCTGATAGGGGATGCCCGCGCGCTCCGCGGCCTCGCGCAGGAACGCGATGACCTGCGGGTTGCACAGCAGGGAGCCGTCCTTGATCTTGACGGTGGCGCCCTTGCCCAGCTTCACGTCGCAGTAGGCCGTGGTGTTGGGGGTGTCGCCGGTGCCGCAGACGTCCACGGCGATGCCCATATCGGGATGGACGCCCCAGGCGGCCGTCTTGGCGCCGCGCAGGCCGACCTCCTCCTGCACCGTGAAGACGAACCAGCAGTCATAGGGGCTCTTTTTCAGCGACTCCATGACCTGCAGCAGCACGACGCAGGCGATCAGATCGTCGGCATAGGGGGTGATGACCATGCCGTTCTGGACGTGGGGCTCGCCCTGGAAGACGGCCACGTCGCCGATGTGCACCAGCTGGGCGGCCTTCTCGTAGGAGCCCGCGCCGATGTCGATGTACAGCGCGCCGACGCGCAGGTCGGAGATGTTCTTCTTGCTCTCCTCGGCCCACTTCTCGCACATGATGACGCCGGTGACGCCGTTTGCGAAGCGGACGGGGGTGCGGTGGAGGAAGGCGGGCATGTGGCCGCCGACCAGCTCAAAGCGCAGATAGCCCTTCTCGTCGATGTTGGTGACCAGGAAGCCGATCAGGTCGCAGTGGGCCGTCAGCATGATCTTGTCGCCGTCGCCTTTCTTGTGGCAGATCACGTTGCCCAGGGGATCCCGGCGCACCTCGTCGACGAAGGGGGCGGCCAGCTCGGCCAGCAGGTCGCCGACCCGGCTCTCAAAGCCGGAGGGGAGGGCCGCTTCCAGCAGCAGCTTGTGCAGCGCAACAGTTTCAAACATGTTTTTCCCTCCTTATTCAATCTCGCTCATGGCGCAGGCGGCGATGAGGCGCGCGCCGTTTTCCATGTCGTGCAGGTTGACGATCTCGCAGGGCGAGTGGATGTTGCGGCCGGGCAGGGACATGCAGCCGCAGGGCGCGCCCTTGCCGGTGTGCATCATGGCCGCGGTGTCGGTGCCGCCGGCGATGATGATCTCATCCTGATAGGGGATATCGTTGTCCTTCGCCGCCTTGCGCATGAACTCCACGGCGGCGGGGGCGCAGATGCAGCTGTTGTCCTTGATCTTGACCGTGGGGCCGCAGCCCAGACGGACGGGCATCTCCATATCGGCTGCCAGCTCGTCGCCGGAGTAGCACAGATCGATGGCGACGCCCATGTCGGGCTCGATCCAGTTGACCGCCGTGGCGGCGCCCTTGAGGCCCAGCTCCTCCTGGACCGTGAAGACGAAGTACAGGTCGTTCCTGCTCGTCCCCACCTGCTCCATGGCCATCAGCTGCACGCAGCAGGAGGCCAGATCGTCACAGTAGGGGGACATCATGCAGTCGTCGCCGATGCGCTGGGGCACGGTGTCGAACATGGCCAGATCGCCGACCCTGACCATCTGCTCGGCCTCCTCCTTGGTGGTGGCGCCGATGTCGATGTACAGGTCGCGCAGGGTAATGGCATTGACGGGATGATCGAGCTTCTCCGGCTGACGGCGCAGCTTGATGACGCCGCGGGTGCCGTTGACGAACACGACCTTCGTATGGACCAAAGCGGCGGGATTGTGGCCGCCGATGTTGGTGAAGGAGACGTAGCCGCCGTCGTTCACGAAGGTGACGAGGAAGCCGATGACGTCCATGTGGGCGGCGAACATCAGCTTCTTGCCGGGGCCGCGCTTGTGGCAGACGAGGCTGCCCGTGGGGGTGTACCACATCTCGTCGCAGAAGGGACGGGCGATATCGGCGATGACGTCGCCGCAGCGGCGCTCGTGCCCGGAGGGCATGGCGGCCGCCACCAGCTTCTGCTGCAGTTCAAAGGCGTTAAGCATTGTCGTTGCACTCCTTTACAAAGAGTCTCGCCAGCTTCAGCATGTCGTCCAGATCGGGCTCGTAAACCACGTTGCAGGCGCAGTGGATGTAGCGGGTGGGGGAGGCGATGCCGAGGCCCGTGGCGCCGCCGCTGGCGGTGTGCAGGCTCCCGGCGTCGGTGCCGCCGTTGCCGGAGCGGCGATACTGCCAATGGATGCCCTCCTCGTCGGCGCGCTTCGTGAAGCGGTCGATGATATCGCGCTGATAGATCGAGGTCTTGTCCATGATGGAGATGACCACGCCCTTGCCCTGGGCCGTGGACTGGCCGTGGACGGGGACGCCGGGCATGTCGGCCGCCGTGGTGCCCTCCATGTTGAGGAACCAGCGGGGGTGCAGCCGGTTGGCCGCCACCAGCGCGCCGCGGTTGCCGCCGATCTCTTCGTTGGTGGCAAAGACGAACCAGGTGTCGTACTCCAGCTCCTCCTGCAGCAGCGCCACCATCACCGAGCAGCCGATGCGGTCGTCGATGGCCTTGGAGACGATGTGCCTGTCGCCGAAGCGGGTGAAGGGGGAATCAAAGTAGCAGGGGTCGCCGATCTGGGCATACTTCATGGCCTCCTGCTTGCTGGTGGCGCCGATGTCGATATACAGCGACTCCACAGGCGGGGCGATCTGGCGCTCGGCGGGGGTGGTCAGGTGAATGGCCTTCAGCGAGATGACGCCGGGGACCTTCTTCGGCCCGACCTTCAGCTTGCGGCCGATCATCACGCGGGGATCGACGCCGCCGACGGTGACGAACTTCAGCATGCCGTTGTCGGTGATCCGGCTGACCATGAAGCCCACCTCGTCCATGTGGGCGCACACGGCCAGCACCTGCTCGCGGCGATACTTGCCCTTTTTGAAGACGAACAGGTTGCCCAGCGTGTCGGCGAACATTTCGTCGGCACAGGGGCGCACCATGTCCTCGATGGTCTCGCGGACGTCGTCCTCATACCCGGCCACGCCGTCCACGTTGCACAGCGTTTCGAGGATCTCAGTCAGGTTCTTCAGGTCGCTCACAGCTGCCACCTCCCGTCAATGTCAAGAGCCAGCTCAGCCAGAAGCCGGCCCACGTTCTCCACGTCGCTCATCTTGATGACCTCGACGGGCGAGTGCATATACTTCAGAGGCAGGGAGACGACGAGCGTCACGCAGCCCTCCTCGATGATCTGCATGCTCCAGGCGTTGGTGCCCGTGCGGGACGGATTGGCCGCCACCTGATAGGGGATGTCCTTGGCCCGGGCGATCTCCATGACCCTGCGGGCGAAGCGGGGACGGCTGTTGGTGCCCACGGCGATGACGGGGCCGCCGCCCAGCTCGTGCACGCGGTCGCCGGGCTTGTTGTCGTCGGTGCGGGCGTGGCACACGTCGATGGCCACGGCCAGGTCGGGCTTGTCGACGTAGGTGCGGTAGGACGCGCCGTGGCCGCCCACCTCTTCCTTCGTGGTGCCGATGATGATCAGGTCGCAGTTCAGCTCCTTGCCCTGCAGCAGCTCCAGCGCGTGCAGCAGGCAGCAGAAGCAGGCGCGGTCGTCAAAGGACTTGCCGCAGATCTGGTCGCCCAGCAGATCGAAGGCCGTGCTGGTGAAGGTCATGTAGTCGCCGATGCGGACCTTCTTGCGCGCCTCCTCGGCGCTCATGCCGATGTCGACGTACAGCTTGTCGATGGGCAGGCTCTTGGTGTTGTCGCCGGGGTTCTGCAGGTGCGGGGGGATCGCGCCGACGATGCCCAGGATGTTGCCGGTCTTCGTCATGACGTTCAGCCGGCTGCCGGGCAGCATGCGCTGGTCGACGCCCATGCCCACGAAGCGCAGGAAGCCCTCGTCGGTGATGCCCGTCACCATGAAGCCGATCTCGTCGATGTGAGCGTCCAGCATCAGGACCTTCGCCCCCGGCTTGCCGCAGAACTTATAGCCGGAGACGTTGCCGAACTTGTCGATCTCGACCTTGTCCACGTAGGGCTTCAGCAGCTCGGCCGCCGCCTCCGCCACGCGGAACTCGTCCCCCGACACGCCGTACATGTTGCCGAGGGTCATGATTTTGTCTTTGAGAGTCAAACAATAACACCTCCTGTTAGTTTGGATGGATCTATTGCAGCTTGTTGACTAACTCCTTGAAATAGCGGCCGCGGACTGAGAAATTGGGGAACCGGTCGAAGGCCGCGCAGGCCGGGGACAGCAGGACGATATCGCCCGTCTGCGCCTCGGCGCGGATGGCGGCGATCATCTCCTCATAGTCCTTGTGGAACGTGATGGGCAGCTTCTCCGAGCTGTAGCCGGGAGAGTTGACCACGGCCTGATAGATCTTCTCCTCCGTGGCGCCGCACAGGTGCAGGCTCTTGACGTGCTCCAGCACTACGGGTCCGAAGTCGTCGAAGGGGATCTGCTTGTCGTAGCCGCCGGCGATCAGGATCACCTTGCGGTCGAAGGACCGCAGGCCCGCCGCCGTGCGGGTGGGACTGGTGCCGATGGAGTCGTTGTACCACCGCACGCCGTCCAGCTCGCGCACCAGCTCCAGCCGGTGCTCAACGCCCGTGAACGTCTCCGCCACCCGGCGCATGGTCTCGGGTCTGACGTAATCGGCCGTGGCCGCGAAGGCTGCCAGATAGTTTTCGATGTTGTGCACGCCGGGGAGGAAGATGTCTTTGGCGTCCATGACCTTCTGCCCGTGGACCGTGATGACACCGGAGCGGTCGCAGAACGAATACGCCTCCGTCCGGCGGGAGAAATAGCGCACCATGCCCGGCGCCTTCTGGGCGCTCTGGATGGTCAGCAGGTTGTCGAGGTTCGTCACGAGGACGTCGTTCTCGCTCTGATGCAGGAAGACGTTCTCCTTGGAGGCGATGTACTCCTCCATGACCTTGTGGAAGTCGAGATGGTTGGGGCTCAGGTTGGTGATGACCGCCACGTGGGGGCTTTGCTTCATGGTCATCAGCTGGAAGGACGAAAGCTCCAGCACGCAGATGTCATCCTTCGTCATCTCGTCCACGCGGTCCAGCAGCGGCGTGCCGATGTTGCCGCCCACGAACACGCGGTAGCCCTCGGCCTTCAGCAGCTCCGAGATCACGGTGGTGGTGGTCGTCTTGCCGTCGGAGCCCGTCACGGCGATGACGGGGCAGGGGCACAGGGAGAGGAAGACTTCCATCTCGCTGGTGATCACCGCGCCGCGCTCCGAGGCCTCCCGCAGGGCGGGCACGTCGGGCCGCAGCCCGGGCGTGCGGAACACCACGTCGCCGTCAACGCCCTGCAGATAGTCGGGGCCGAGGACGAGCCTGACGCCCATGGCCTCCAGCTCCTCCGCCAGCGCGGGCATCTGCTCCCGCAGCTTCTTGTCGTGGGCCGTCACCTGAACGCCGCCCTCCGCCAGAAGCCGGATCAGCGGCGTGTTCGACACGCCGATCCCGATCACCGAGGCGCGCTTGCCCCGGATCGATTCGATATATTCTTTCAGCATAAGCTCCTCCGAAAAATGGGTTTTACCTATTTATATAGTTTACTCCAAGTCGGGTCAATGGTCAATAAGAGAGTTGCGCCCGAGCCTTGACAAACCCCGCGCCCGGACGGTATAATAGCACCGCAGTCAGCCAAGCAGCCGCGCGCGCGAGCGTGAGGAAAGTCCGGGCTTCACAGAGCAGGATAGCTGATAACGTCAGCCGAGAGCGATCTCAGGACAAGTGCAACAGAAATAAACCGCCTTCCTCGGAAGGTAAGGGTGGAAAGGCGAGGCAAGAGCTCACCGGAGGCCATGGTGACATGGCCCCCCTGTAAACTCTATCCGAAGCAACACCGACTCGGGGGCTACGGCTTGCTCGGCCAATCTCCGGACAGGTGGCAAGAGGCGTGCGGCGACGTGCGTCCCAGATAGATGGCTGCATAGACAGAACCCGGCTTACAGGCTGACTGCATATGACGATGATCCCTGGGATTTTCGTCATATTTTTTAAGGCCGCATCTGCGGCGCTCATCCGATCCGGCGTCAGCCGGATCTATTTCTTATAGGAACAGGGGAGGGTCATCTCATGCTTTCCATCAACGGCGAACGGTTCCTGGGCCATCTGCACGCGCTGGGGCGGATCGGTGTCGACGCGGAGGGCCGCCGCACGCGGCAGGCGGCCACCGACGAGGACCGGCTGGGCCGCGAGACGGTCATCGGCTGGATGAAGGAGGCCGGGCTCCGGGTGGAGCTGGACCGCGTGGGCAACATCTACGGCTTCTGGGAGACGGAGGAGAACGCGGGCAGGGCCCCCTTCGCCATGGGCTCCCACATCGACACGGTCATCGACGCCGGTCAGTACGACGGCTGCGCCGGGGTGCTGTCGGGCCTGGAGGTGATCCAGACCATGAAGGAAGCGGGCCTGCGGCCCGCACGGCCGCTGGCGCTGGTCGTCTTCACCAACGAGGAGGGCACGCGCCTCCACCCCGACATGGTGGGCTCCCTGACCATCGCGGGCGGCATTTCGGTGGAGGACGCCCTGGCGTCCCCGGGCACCGACGGCACGACGCTGGGCGCGGAGCTTGCGCGCATCCATGCCCTTGGCGACCGGGAGCCCACGGACTTCCGCCCCGCGTATTTCATCGAGCTGCACATCGAGCAAGGCCCCGTGCTTGACGCCGAACAAACGCCCATCGGCGCCGTCACGTCCATCCAGGGCATCTCCTGGCATGAGATCACCATCGACGGCGCGGCCAACCACGCGGGCACCACGCCCACGTCCATGCGCCGCGACGCCGGGCTCGCGGCGGCGAAGGTCCTCGTCTTCCTGCGGGAGCGCTGCACGCGCCCCGGCAGCCGCACGGTGGCCACGGCGGGCCGCATGGCCTTCTCGCCCAACGCCGTCAACGTCATCCCCGGCAGGGCCGTGTTCACCGTCGATATGCGCTGCCCCGACGAGCAGGAGCTGCAGGAGAACGAGCAGGCGCTCTATGATTTCCTCGCGTCTCTGGAGCAGTCGGACCATGTGTCAGCCACGGCCCGTCGCATGGTGCGCTTTCAGCCCGTCGTCTTCGACGGGACCATCGTGCAGACCGTCCTGGACGCTGCGGCCGCAAGGGACCTGAAGGCCCGTCCCATCGCCTCCGGTGCGGGGCAGGACGCCCAGATGATCTCCCGTGTCTGCCCCACCGCCATGATCTTCGTCCCCTCGGTGGGCGGCGTCAGCCACAGCCCGAAGGAGTTCACGGCCGACGGGGACCTTGTCAACGGCGCCAACGTCCTGCTGGACGCCGCATGCAGGCTGGCAAACGCGTGAATGTTTCAAAAATAAAATAATTTACAAGCGGCTGGTTATGCTGTATAATAGCCCTGAACCAAAAAAAGCAGGAGGTAGATTCCCATGGTTGTCACAAGAGATACCGTCATCGGCGAGCTGCTGGAGACCGATATCAACACGGCGCGCGTCCTGATGGAAGCCGGCATGCACTGCGTAGGCTGCCCCAGCTCCATCAACGAGAGCCTGGCTGAAGCCTGCATGGTCCACGGCATCAACGTGGATTCGCTGGTCGACGCGCTGAACGCTTTCTTCGCCGAAGAGTAAAGCAACTGAGAACAAAGGCAGCAGGACACGAGTTGTCCCGCCGCTTATGCCGCAAATCAGGATTTGCGGCAGGAAGGGCCCGCAGGCAGAAGAGCATCTGCCTGCTCGGGCCGGTCTGCTGCAGCGCACTCGCTGACGCTCGCACGTTTGCAGACCGGAAGGTGTTTTTTCGGCGGCGCGTGTCCGCCGAAAAAACGGATCTGTTATCGCCCGTTTCGCGGGCGCGGTGCGAAGGTCGGCGGGAATCGGTCTTTAAGACACTCTGAGCGGGACACGAGTTGTCCCGCTGTTTTTATGGTGAGCTATGAGAGAGAAATCATTTCAGATCCGGCTGACGCCGCGCCTTGCGCTGTGCGCGGACATGTGTCCGAAGGGCGCGCGGCTCATCGACGTGGGCTGCGATCACGGCTATCTGGCCATCGAGCTGGTGAGGCGCGGCGTGGTCGATCACGCCATGGCCTGCGACCTGCGGGCGGGGCCGCTGCAGAACGCCCGGGAGAACGTGGCGCTGGCCGGGCTGACGGACCGCTTTGACTTTCTGCAGACGGACGGCCTCGACGGCGTGGCGCACGAGCCGGGCGACGTGGTGACCGTCTGCGGCATGGGCGGCGACAACGTCAGCGATATCCTCCGCCGCGCCCCCTGGACCATGGACGCACAGGTGGTGGCCCAGCCCATGACGAAGCAGGAGCGCCTGCGCCGCTGGCTGGCCGATCACGGGTACAACATCGCGGAGGAGCGCCTCGTCTACGAGGACCGCAGGCTCTACTGCGCCATGCGCATCGTCCCCGGCGCGTACGAGGGGGAGGATCACATGGTCTTCAGCCGCGCCATGGAGCGCGACCCGCTGTTCCCCGATTATCTGCGCATGTTCATCCGCAAATACCGCAAGCGCGCCCGCAGCGGCAGGCCCGAGGAGGCCGCCGTCCTGCGCGCATTGGAGGAAAGAGAAAAATGTCTTTAGACAGCTTCATGATCCACGGCCTCGCCCGGGAGCTCGACCAGCGGCTGGGGGGCGCGCGCATCGACAAGATCTTCATGCCCCGGCCCGCGGAGGTGGTGCTGGCCGTCCGCACGGAGCAGGGGAACCAGCGCCTGATGCTCTCCTGCGGCGGTACGAATCCCGGCGCGTACTTCACGTCCCTCCGGCCCGAAAACCCACCCGCGCCGCCGATGCTCTGCATGCTGCTGCGCAAGCACATGCAGGGCGGGCGCATCCTGCGGGTGGAGCAGCCCGAGGGCGAGCGTATGCTGACGCTCTCCTTCACCTCCACCGACGAGCTGGGCCGCCAGTCGGAGAAAAAGCTGGTGCTGGAGCTGCTTGGCAAGCATCTCAACCTGCTGCTTCTTGACGAGGCGGACATCATCTTCGGCTGCGTCAAAAAGATCGATTACGACATGAGCCCCGCCCGGGCGCTGCTGCCCGGGCTCAAATACCGCATGCCCGAGGCGCCGGAGGCGCCGTCGGTGTTCGGACTGAGTGAGGATGCCCTGAGCCGGATCATAGGGCAGACGCCCTGGATCGACCTGCCTCAGGCCGTCGCCGGCGTGTCGCCCGCCGTGGCGCGGGAGCTGGAGGCGCGCGCCTTGGCGCCCGCCGAGGCGGCGTTCCTGCTGTACGACCTGGCCCACGGCGGCGCCCGGCCGTTCCTCGTCCGCCGGGGCGGGGAGGATTTCGATATCTCGCCGCTGCCCATCACCCGTTTCGAGGACGGCGAGAGCGTCCTTTACCCCGATTTCTCATCCCTGCTGGACGATTTCTACCGCGCCCGCCGGGGCGCGGAGCTCAAAAAGAACCTGACCGCGTCGCTCAAAAAGACGCTGGACAACCATAAAAACAGGCTGGAGCGCAAGCTGGGCAAGCAACGGCAGGAGCTGCTGACGGCGCAGAACCGCGAGGACATGAAGAAGAAGGCCGACCTGATCAACGCCAACATCTACGCCATCCGCAGCGGCGACGACAAGGCCGTCGTCACTGACTACTTCGCCGAGGGCATGCCCCAGCTGACCATCACGCTGGACCCCGACCTGTCGCCCCAGCAGAACGCCCAGCTGCTGTACAAGCGCTACGCCAGGCTCAAAAACGCTGAGCTGGCGCTGACGGGCCAGATTGAAGCGGGGGAGAACGAGCTGCAGTATATCGAGAGCCTCCTCTACGGCCTCGAGCTGGCCGCCGACGAGAAGGACATCCGGGAGCTGGAGCAGGAGGCCGCCGCCGCGGGCTACACGAAAAAATCACAGAGCAAGAAGAAAAAGCCCGAAAAGGCCGCCGCCTTCGCCCCAAAGCGGTACGTCACCTCTGGCTGCTTCACGCTGCTGCGCGGGCGCAATAACCGGGAGAACGATCAGCTGACCATGCGCACCGCCAAGGGCGGCGATCTCTGGTTCCACGCCCGGAACATCCCCGGCAGCCACGTCATCCTCGTCACCGAGGGCCGCGAGCCCGACGTCCGCGACCTGGAGGAGGCCGCCGCCCTGGCCGCCCGCTGGTCCAAGGCCGGCAATTCCCCGAGAGTCGCCGTCGACTACACCCGCGCCAAGCACGTCAAAAAGCCCCAGGGCGCCAGAGCCGGCATGGTCAACTACTTCGAGTTCAAAACCATGCTCATCGAGCCGAGGGATCTGGAACAGAATTGACGATCGAGGAGTCGGCTGCGCCGACGTATAAAAAAGCCGCCCGGAAGGGCGGCTTTTTCGTGATCTAATATGGTTTACAGCAGCTCCAGATACTCGTCTGCCAGCGGCATGTCCTCGATGGTGGCGCCGCGGTGGCACTTGACGATCTCCAGATCCTTGTTCAGCAGGAAATAGGCGGGCAGCTGGAACTCATCGCCCTCGTACTCGCCGTGCTCGAGCCCCATGGCCTCGATGCGGGACTTCTTCTCGGCCCACTTCTCGCCTGGGTTCGCCAGCAGATGGGCGTAGTCGCCGGCGCTCTGCACGTCATAGAGCCTGTACAGCGCCATGTCGGGGTCGCAGACGATGTCGAAGGGCAGCTCGAACTTATCCTTGCCGGCCCTGGCGATGGCGGGATCGCTCTGCAGCACCACCAGCACCTGGGCGTTCTTCGCCTTGAACTGATCGTAGCAATCGGCCAGGTCGATCATGTCCAGCTGGCAGCTGGAGCAGCCGAAGTAGCGCAGGAAGATCAGGAAGGTCCTGTCGGCCTTTTTGGCGTAATCGGACAGCTTCAGGCCCTTTTCGGACTGGGTGTTGAAGGTGAAATCGGCGGCGTACAGCGGCAGCATCTCCAGATACTCGTCGGAGGTGGGCATGTCGCCCATGTTCTCGGCGCGGTGCTGACGCAGCAGCTCCATGTCGCTGTCCAGCAGGAAGTAGGCGGGCAGCTGGTACTCGTCGCCCTCGTAGGCGCCGTGGACCAGATCGGCCATGCGCTCGCGCTTGGCGGCCATCTTCGCGGCCTGGGCCTCGTTCATGGCGCCGTTGCGCTCCGCCATGGCCTCCTTGGACCCGGCGCTGGGCACGTTGTACAGCGCGTACAGCTTCGCCTCGGGGTCGCAGGCGATGTCGAAGGGCAGCTCGAACTGCTTCGAGCCCTCGGCGGCTACCTCGGGCGCGCTCTGCAGCACCACCAGCACCTGGGCGTCCTTCGCCTTGAACTGCTCCTTCGCCGCGGCGAGGTCGATCATGTCGATCTGGCAGCTGCGGCAGCCGAAGTAGCGCAGGAAAATGACGTAGGTGTAGCGGGCCTTCTTGACGTAATCGGACAGCTTCACGCCATGCTCAAAGGGCGTATCAAAGGTGAGATCGAGCGCTTTCATATGAAAATCTTCCTTTCCTTATATTCTTGCAACGCCGCTGTCGACAGCGGCCTGCCGGACGGCCGCGGCCACCTTGGCGTGGGCCTCCGGGTTGAACGACGGGGCCATGATGTATTCGGGGCTCAGCTCCTCGTCGGAGACGAGGTCCGCGATGGCGCGGGCGGCGGCCATCTTCATCTCCTCGTTGATGTCGCTGGCGCGGACGTCCAGCGCGCCGCGGAAAATGCCGGGGAAGGCGAGGACGTTGTTGATCTGGTTGGGATAATCTGACCGTCCGGTGCCGACGATATAGGCGCCGCCCTTCTTCGCCTCGTCGGGCATGATCTCGGGCACGGGGTTCGCCAGCGCGAAGACCGCGGCCTTGTCGGCCATTTTCGAGACGTCCTCCGCCGTCAGCGTACCGGGGACCGAGACGCCGATGAACACGTCGGCGCCAACGATGCCGTCGCTGAGCCTGCCCTGGACCTTGTTCTTGTTCGTCATGGCGGCCAGAAGCGCCTGCTCGGGGTTGATGTCGGGCTTGCCCTCGTACAGCAGCCCGCGGCTGCCGCACAGGATCACGTCGCCCACCTTCATGCTCAGCAGCAGCCGGGCGATGGCGAGACCGGCCGCGCCCGCGCCGTTGATGACGACCTTCAGATCCTCCAGCTTCTTGCCCGTCAGACGGCAGGTATTCAGCAGCGCGGCGGACACCACCACGGCCGTGCCGTGCTGATCGTCGTGGAAAACGGGGATGTCGCACTTCTCCTTCAGCCGGCGCTCGATCTCGATGCACCGGGGCGCGGAGATGTCCTCCAGATTGATGCCGCCGAAGCTCCCGGCGATCAGCTCCACGGTGCGGACGATCTCGTCCACGTCCTTCGAGCGGACGCACAGGGGGATGGCGTCGATGTCCGCGAACGTCTTGAACAGGGCGCATTTGCCCTCCATGACAGGCATGCCGGCCTCGGGGCCGATGTCGCCCAGACCCAGCACCGCCGTGCCGTCGGTGATGACGGCCACCGTGTTGCCGCGGCCCGTGTACTTGTACTGCAGATCCTTGTCCTCCTTGATCTTGAGGCAGGGCTCCGCCACGCCGGGGGTGTAGGCGATGGTCAGATCCTCGGCTGAGGCGATGCGGCACTTGGTCTTCACTTCCAGTTTGCCTCTCCACTGCTCATGAGCCAGCAGAGCGCGTTCTTTCGTATCCATGGTGATCTCCTCCTATACTATTATTGTTGACTTGATTATACCATCGCTCGCGGCGCTTTGCTACTGTAAAATGACGAGCCGGATCATTTCCAGCCACCCGAGGACCGCGGGCCACGACGTCCGGGGCCGCACGTCGATCAGCAGCAGGAGCAGGAACCCGCCCGTCACCGCCTGCCACGCGCCCCAGACAAGCGCGAACGCACCCAGCCCCAGCCGCCACCGCGCCAGCAGCCATCCGATCCGCGACGCCCCGGCCACCAGGTAGAATATCACCAGCTGCGCCCGCCGCTTCGCGTCCGCATGCCCCAGCGTCAGCATGAGGCTCGACGACGTCAGCGCCCCGCAGGCCAGCACCCGCGCGGCGTCAAGAGCGCGCATCTCCCGGCACAGCAGCGTCAGCGTCACCGCCAGCGCCCCCAGTCCCAGCGCCGGGACCGGCACGGAGACCCATTTGTCGTTCATCCCATCCCTCCCGCTTTTAGTATGCGCGGATTTTTCGGCACTTTATCGGGAAAAACACGCTTCGGAAGCACGAAAATTTGACAAGATGGCATCTTTACAAGTTCCCTCATGTATGATATCATGTCAGCTGTATCCCTATGCTTAGTGAAACGGATATTTACCGCGTATGACCGCGGCGCTGCCTTGCCCTTCACTCAGCTGTGCGGAGAGTATATTAAACGGAGGTAGATCCCCATGATCCTGAAGGAAAAGAAGACTGAAGTTATCGAGAGCAACCGCCTGCACGAGACCGACACCGGCTCGCCCGAGGTGCAGATCGCCATTCTGACGGCCCGCATCAACGAGCTGAACGAGCATCTGAAGGTCCACAAGAAGGATAACCACTCCAGAAGAGGCCTTCTGAAGATGGTCGGTAAGCGCCGCAAGCTGCTGGTTTATCTGCAGAACAACGACA
>SVKN01000016.1 GCA_015068445.1 Oscillospiraceae bacterium
ATCGGCGGACAGGCGCTGCTGGAGGGCATCCTTATGCGCGGGCCGAAGAAGACGGCCATCGTCGTCCGCAAGCCCGACGGCGAGCTGGAGGTCAAAGAGGACTCCGTCGGCACCGGCAGCCACGGCGCCTTCGCCAAGCTCCCCTTCATCCGCGGCGCCGTCAACCTCTTCGATTCGCTGAAATACGGCATTTCCGCCCTGGAATACTCCGCCTCCTTTTCTGAGGACGGCATGGACGAGCTGACGCCCTTTGAGCAGAAGCTCTATGACAAATACGGCAAGGAGAAAATGGACGCCGTGATGATGGGCTTCGCCCTGTTCCTCGGCATCCTGCTGCCCATCGGCCTGTTCTTCCTGCTGCCCACCGTGGTGGCGGGGCTGTTCTCCGGCATCCGCGTGGGCGTGCTGAAGAACCTGCTGGAGGGCTGCGTGCGCATCTGCATCTTCCTGGGCTTCATCATTCTCACCTCGAAGCAGAAGGACATCCACCGCACCTATATGTATCACGGCGCGGAGCACAAGACGATCTTCTGCTACGAAAAGGGCCTGGAGCTGACGGTGGACAACGTCCGGCCCCAGTCCCGCTTCCATCCCAGATGCGGCACCAGCTTCCTCTTCGTCGTCGTCATCATCAGCTCGCTCGTCACTTCGCTGTTCACCTGGCGCACCGTGTGGGTCAGGCTGATCATAAGACTGATGCTCGTGCCCGTCGTCGTCGGCATCAGCTACGAGGTCAACCGCGCCGTGGGGCGCATGGACAACGGCCTCAGCCGCGTGCTGACGGCCCCGGGTCTGTTCATGCAGCGCTTCACCACCGTGGAGCCCGACGACAGCATGATCGAGGTGGCCATCGAGGCCATCAGGCGGGTCATCCCGCAGGGGGAGGATGAAGACAGATGGTAATCACGCTCAACGACGCGTTTCTCGACGTGCGCAAGGCCCTGCGTCAGCACGGCGTCTCCGGCTGCGATGTGGAGGCCCGAGAGCTCGTATGCAAGGCCATGAACCTCGATGAGAACGGCTTTTACTCCAAGCGCCGGGACTATATCTTTGAGGACAACGTCAAGGAGATCAGGCGCCTGACGGACCTGCGCCTTTCCGGCGTTCCCATCCAGCACATCCTCGGCCAGTGGGAGTTTTACGGCCTGCCCTTCAAGGTGACCACGGATACGCTGATCCCGCGCTCCGACACCGAGACGCTGGTGGACGCCGCCCTGGCCTTTGTCAACGGCCGGACGCGCACCCGCGCCCTCGACCTGTGCTGCGGCACGGGCTGCGTGGGCATCGCGCTGGCGCGCTTTGCCCGCAGCACGATCACCTGTCTGCTGGCCGATATCTCCATGCCTGCCCTGCGCGTGGCCAAGGATAACGTGGCCCTGAACCGCATGACGCGCTCCGTCAACGTCGCTACCTGCGACGCCAAAAAGCCCTGCCCGGACATCTTCGGCTCCTTCGACCTCATCACCTGCAACCCGCCCTACATCCCCACCGCCGAGATCGGCACCCTGGACCCCGAGGTCCAGCGAGAGCCTGCGCTGGCCCTGGACGGCGGGGAGGACGGTCTCGACTTCTACCGCGCCGTGTGCAAAAACTTCAAAAGCGCCATCCGCGAGGGCGGCGCGCTGATGTTCGAGGTGGGCCTGGGCCAGTACGAGCAGGTCCGCGAGATCATGCTGGCCGCCGGGTTCGAGGACATCGCCGTCTTCCGCGACCTCAGCGCCATCGAGCGCGTCGTCTGCGGCACCGTGCCCTATACGATCCCCAAGGAAACGATCGAAGAAAATCGAACAGATGTTGCAAATTCTGTCCCCGTATGATATAATGGTCGTATCAAATCGAATCAATATTTGAGGTGTGACATATGGATAAAAAGACTGCACTGGATACCGCGATCAAGCAGCTGGAGAAGGCTTACGGCAAGGGCGCCGTCATGCGCCTGGGCGACACCTCCAGCCTCAACGTGGAGGCCATCTCCACGGGCTCCATCTCCCTCGACGCCGCCCTCGGCATCGGCGGCGTGCCCAAGGGCAGGATCGTGGAGATCTACGGTCCCGAGAGCTCGGGCAAAACGACCATCGCCCTTCACATCATCGCCTCCGCCCAGAAGCAGGGCGGCGAGGCTGCCTTCATCGACGCCGAGCACGCCCTCGACCCCGTCTACGCCAAGGCGCTGGGCGTCGATACCGACAATCTGCTGGTGGCGCAGCCCGACAACGGCGAGCAGGCCCTCGAGATCGCCGAGGCTCTCGTGCGCTCCGGCGCCATCGACGTCCTCGTCGTCGACTCCGTTGCCGCGCTGGTGCCCAAGGCCGAGATCGAGGGCGAGATGGGCGACAGCTTCGTCGGCCTGCACGCCCGCCTGATGTCCCAGGCACTGCGCAAGCTGACGGGCGCGATCTCCCGCTCCAACTGCGTCGTCATCTTCATCAACCAGCTGCGCGAGAAGATCGGCGTCATGTACGGCAACCCCGAGGTCACCACCGGCGGCCGCGCGCTGAAGTTCTATTCCACGGTCCGCATCGAGATCAGGCGCACCGAGCACATCAAGAACGGCACCACCCTCATGGGCAGCCGCACCCGCGCCAAGGTCGTCAAGAACAAGATCGCGCCCCCGTTCAAGGAGGCCGAGTTCGATATCATGTACGGCGAGGGCATCTCCAAGGTCGGCGAGCTGGTCGATATGGGCGTCAAGTTCGGCTTCGTCCAGAAGGCCGGCGCCTGGTTCTCCATGGGCGAGACCCGCCTGGGCCAGGGCCGCGACGCCGCGAAGCAATATTTCAAGGACCATCCCGACGAGGCCGACGAGCTGCAGCGCAGGATCATGGACAAGCTGCTGAACAAGGACGAGAAGGACGAGCAGAAGGCGTCCGCGCCCGCGGCAGCCAACGCCGTGCCCGCAGAGCCCCGCAAGCCCAAGACCGGCGGCGTAGAGATCTTCGCCGACGATTTCGAGGACGACGAGGTCTGATCCCGTGTCGGAGGACAGCAAAAGCAAGGCGTTGACCACGGCGGCCAACGTGCTGACCTATCAGAACCGCAGCGCGCAGGCCCTCTATGACCGCCTGTTGGAAAAGCAGATCGCGGAGGAGGACGCCGCCTACGCCGTCTCCCGCCTGATCGAGTTGGGCTTTCTCAACGATGAGCAGTACGCTTCCGACCTGATCGCCCAGTACCGCGCCCGCGGCTGGGGCAAGACCCGGATCAAGCAGGAGCTTCGCAAAAAGAAGCTGGAGCCGGACCTGATCGAGGCCCTGCTGGAGGACTTCGAGCCCGACTACGACAAAATGCAGAGGCTGATCGCCGCTAAGCTCCGGGGGGAGACGGATCCCGACCGGGCCACGCTCAAGCGCGTGTCCGACAGCCTCGCCCGCAAGGGCTTCACCTGGGAGCAGATCAGACGCGCCCTCGACCAATACACCGAGCAGTTGGAGGAGTTTGAATCGTGACCGAGAAAATATTTCTGCTGTCTCTTGGCTGTGCCAAGAATCTTGTCAATTCTGAGCAGATGCTGTCCATCCTCGAAAAGGAGGGCTGCACGATCGTCGAAGCTCCCGAGGACTGCGACATCGCCATCGTCAACACCTGCGGCTTCATCGACTCCGCCAAAAGCGAGGCCATCGACGCCATCCTCAAGCTGGCGCACCTCAAGCAGGAGGGCGTCATCCGCGGTCTGATCGTCACCGGCTGCCTTACAGAGCGCTACAAGGACGAGTTCCTGAAGGAGCTGCCCGAGGTGGACGCCGCCCTGGGCACCGGCAGCTACAACGATATCGCCGAGGCCGTCCGCGCCGTGTCAGAGGGCAGCGGGGGAGAGTGGTACAAGCCCGCCGCCTCCTGCGCCTTCGACGGCGAGCGAAAGCTGCTGACGCCCAATTACTATGCCTATCTGCGCATCGCCGAGGGCTGCGACAACCGCTGTTCCTACTGCGTGATCCCCTATATCCGGGGCCGCTACCGCAGCCGCGAGATGAACGGCCTCATCGAGGAGGCCAGGAGCCTCGCCGCCCGCGGCGTCAAAGAGCTGCTCGTTATCGCCCAGGACATCACCCGCTACGGCATCGACCTCTACGGCGAGCGCTGTCTTTACAAGCTGCTGGAGGAGCTGTGCAGGATCGACGGCATCGAGTGGATCCGCCTGCACTACATGTATCCCGACGAGATCGACGACCGCCTGCTGGAGACGATCCGCGACAATGACAAGATCCTCAAATACTTCGACATCCCCCTGCAGCACATCAACGACAAGGTGCTCAAGGAGATGAACCGCCGCGGAAACGGTCAGCTGATCCGCGAGCGCATCGACAAGATCCGCGCCATGATGCCCGACGCCATCTTCCGCACCAGCATGATCGTCGGCTTCCCCGGTGAGACGGAAGAGCAGTTCCAGGAGCTTTATGACTTTCTGGAAGAATACAGGCTTGAAAGAGCGGGCTTTTTCTGTTATTCTCAAGAAGAAGGCGCCCCCTCCGCCGCCCGGGAGGATCAGATCCCCGAGGAGGTCAAGGAGGACCGCCGCAACCGTCTGTTCGTGCTGCAGGAGCGCATCATGGACGACTTCTCTGCCGGCCTCATCGGCCGGGAGCTGATGGTCCTGTGCTGCGGTCTCGATGAAAGCGGCAGGCAGTACGGTCGTTCCTACATGGATTCCGCCGACGTCGACGGCGTCGTGTTCTTCGACGACGAGACAATCAAAGAGGGCGAGTTCGTCACCGTCAGGGTCGTTGATGCCGTTGCCAGCGAGCTTTACGGTGAGGTCGTCGCCCGGGAGGAGTAGAGAGATGACCGTAGCCAATATGATCACCCTCGGCAGGATCGCGCTGATCCCCATCTTCATGTATTCCGCCATTTCCGAAGGCGCGCGGGGCAACATCGTCGCGCTGTGTTTGTTCGCCATCGCCAGCTTTTCCGACGCCATCGACGGCTACGTGGCCCGCCGGTTCAACCAGATCACCGACTTCGGCAAGCTGGTGGACCCTCTGGCCGACAAGCTGCTCGTCATGTCGGCGCTGCTGATCCTGCTGGAACAGGGGCAGCTGCGCGCCTGGCACTGCGTCGTGATCCTTGCCCGCGAGTTCACCGTTTCGTCCCTGCGGAGCATCGCCGCCTCCAAGGGCGTCGTGCTGGCCGCCTCCAAATGGGGCAAGCTCAAGACGACGTCCCAGCTCATCTGTATCCTTTACATGCTGGCGGGCTTCAACGACATCCCGCTGTTCGGCGATTTCACGCTCAAGCACATCCTCGTCTGGGTCATGCTGATCCTGACGGTCTATTCCGGTTACGATTATCTCAGACGCAATTTCAACCTGATCAAAGACGGTGTCGTCAAAGGAGATTGATAATATGAAAGTATTCAACACCCTCACCAGAAAGAAAGAGGAGCTCGTTCCCATCACCCCGGGCGAGATCAAGATGTATTCCTGCGGTCCTACGGTCTACAACTATTTCCACATCGGCAACGCCCGCCCCTTTATCATGTTCGATCTGCTGCGCTGCTACCTGGAGTACCGCGGCTACAACGTGCGCTTCGTGCAGAACTTCACCGATATCGACGACAAGGTGATCAACAAGGCGAACGAAGAGAACACCACCTACGACAAGATCGCCGAGCGCTATATCAAGGAGTATTTCACCGACGCCGAGGGCCTGAAGATCAAGCGCGCCACGGTCCATCCCAAGGCCACCGACATGATCGACGAGATCATCGACATCGTCAGCACGCTGATCGAGAAAGGCTACGCCTATGAGGCCGGCGGCGACGTCTATTACCGCGTCAAGGCTTTCCCGGAATACGGCAAGCTGTCCCATCAGCCGCTGGAGGATCTGGAGGCCGGCGCTCGCATCGACGTGCGCGAGCATAAGGAGGACCCCATGGACTTCGCCCTGTGGAAGGGCGCGAAGCCCGGCGAGCCCAGTTGGGATTCTCCCTGGGGCAAGGGCCGTCCCGGCTGGCACATCGAGTGTTCCGCCATGGCCCGCAAGTACCTGGGCGAGACCATCGATATCCATACCGGCGGCGTCGATCTGATCTTCCCGCACCACGAGAACGAGATCGCCCAGTCCGAAGCGGCCAACGGCAAGCCCTTCGCCCACTACTGGCTGCACAACGCCTTCCTCAACGTCGATAACCAGAAGATGGGAAAGTCCCTGGGCAACTTCTTCACGGCCCGTGACGCCGCGGCAGCCTACGGCTATGACACCATCCGCTTCTTCATGGTGTCGGCCCACTACCGCACGCCGCTCAACTATTCGCAGGAGTCTTTGGAGCAGGCAAAAGCCTCTCTGGCGCGCATCAACGCCGCCTTCTCGAACCTGCGCTTCCTCCGCGGCAACGCGCAGGACGGCGACATGACCGAAAAGGAGGCCGTCTCCGCCGCCTCCTTTGACGGCTACCGCACCCGCTTCTGTGACGCCATGGACGACGATCTGAACACCGCCGACGCCGTGTCTGTCATCTTCGAGCTGGTGCGCGAGATCAACACCGTCTGCGCCGAGAAGGATGTCACCAAGGCATACGCTGTGGCCGCTCTCGCCATCTTGAGCGAGCTGTGCGGCGTGTTGTCCATCGGCCAGGTCGAAGAGGAAAAGTCCCTGGACGACGAGATCGAGCAGCTGATCGCCCAGCGCCAGGCTGCCCGCAAAGCCAAAAACTGGGCCGAGGCCGACCGCATCCGCGACGACCTCAAGGCCCGCGGCATCATCCTCGAAGACACCCCCCAGGGCGTCAAGTGGAGCAGAGCGTAATATCACAAAGCATCAAACAGGGAGCGGTTTTCACCGCTCCCTGTTTTTGCGTCACGCTGCGTCGGCGTACTCCTCCGCGGCCTCCAGCATCCGGTCGATGGCGATGCCGTAGCCCCGCGTCGGGTCGTCGACGAGGACGTGGGTGACGGCGCCGATCAGCCTGCCATTCTGGAGGATCGGGCTGCCGCTCATGCCCTGCACGATGCCGCCTGTCCGCTTGAGCAGCGCTTCATCCGTCACGGTCAGGATGAAATCGCGGCCCGAGTCGTCAGACGCGCCGGTCTTGATCAGCATCGCGTCATACCGCCGCGCGTCCGTCCCCTCCGCGTTGACGACCAGCTCCACGGGGCCCGGCACCACCTCGTCCAGCGGCGCGGTCTCCATGATCTGGGCGCCTTCGTAAACGGTCTCGTCCGTCAGACGCCCGAAGACGCCGCGCTCCGTGTTGGCATACAGTACGCCGCTGTCACGCGTCATGTCGAACTCGCCCGTCAGCTGTCCCGGCGCGCCCGACGCGCCCCTGATGACGCCGACCACCGTCGAGCCCATGACCGCGCCGTTCTCCAGCGGGATCAGCGTCCCGGTGTCCGGATCACAGACGCCGTGGCCCAGCGCACCGAAAACGCCCGTCTCGGGATCGACGAAGGTGATCGTCCCGATGCCCGCCATGCTGTCGCGCACCCACGCGCCCAGACGATAGCCCCACTCCGCGGGCAGCAGACCCGTCACCGTCACGGTCATTTCCGCGCCGTTTCGCCGCACGGTCAGTGTGACCTCGTCCTCCGTCAGCGCCGCCAGTGCCGCCGAAAGCGCCTCGTTCGTTTCGACCATGTTTCCGTTCACCGCCGTGATGACGTCCCCGGGCAGCAGCCCCGCCGTTCGCGCGGGCGTCCGATCGTCAGGGAAGCCGATCACCATCGCCCCGCCGGAGAAGAGCTTGATCCCCGTAGTCCGCCCCAGCGGGATCACAGACCGACCTGCGGCCAGCGCTGTTCCGCTGACGCAGAGCAGGATCAGCGCCAGACAGACGGCGAACGACGAAATTGAAAAGGAATGATTCTTGCTTTTCGTCATGCTTCACGCTCCTTTCCGCATCAGTTTGCCCGATCTTCCAGTCAAATTGACGGACAAAACATGTCATTCCGGGAAAGAAGACGCAAAAACGCCGTCTCAGCGCGCTGAGACGGCGTTTTCCAGTTTTTGATCGATTTACAGGCGGTTCGACGAGCCCAGCACGTCGCGCATCTTGTGGGCGACGATGCTCTTGATGGCCTCGCGGCCGGGGGCCAGGAACTGACGGGGATCGAAGTGCTCCGGATGCTCGGCTAGATGCTGACGCACGGCAGCGGTCATGCAGATGCGCAGATCGGAGTCGATGTTGATCTTGCACACGGCCATCTTGGCGGCCTGGCGCAGCATATCCTCGGGAATGCCGATGGCGTCGGGCATGGCGCCGCCGAACTTGTTGACCAGCGCCACGTACTCCTGGGGCACGGAGGAAGCGCCGTGCAGCACGATGGGGAAGCCCTCCAGACGGTTCTGGATCTTCTCCAGGATGTCGAAGCGCAGGCGAGGCTTCTGGCCGGGCTTGAACTTGTAAGCGCCGTGGCTGGTGCCGATGGCGATGGCCAGTGAATCGACGCCCGTGCGTGCCACGAACTCCTCCACCTGGGCGGGATCGGTGAACTGCGCGTCCTCGTCGGCCACGTTGACGTCGTCCTCGATGCCGGCCAGCTTGCCCAGCTCGCCCTCGACCACGACGCCCTTGGAATGGGCGTAATCGACGACCTGCTTCGTCAGGGCGATGTTCTCCTCGAAGCTGTATTTGGAGCCGTCGATCATGACGGAGGAAAAGCCGCCGTCCACACAGGCCTTGCAGATATCGAAGTTCTCGCCGTGATCCAGATGCAGTGCGATGGGCAGGTTGGTCTCCAGAATAGCGGCCTCCACGAGCTTGACCAGATAGGTGTGGCGGGCGTACTTGCGCGCGCCGGCAGAGACCTGCAGGATGACGGGGGACTTCTCCTCCAGCGCGGCCTCGGTGATGCCCTGAATGATCTCCATATTGTTGACGTTGAAGGCGCCGATGGCGTAGCCGCCCTTGTAAGCCTTCTCGAACATTTCAGTCGTTGTGACCAGTGGCATGTAGTTTTCCTCCTGACATGATGTATTATCCTTATTATACAAGCATTTTGTTATACTTGCAATCGCTGAAACAGTTGTTTTTTGCTTTGCAGTATGTTAAACTCAAATTATTAAATTAATATTTATCGAAATGGAGGAGTCATAAATGTCTTTGAAAGGCGCATGTATCTTCGGCCAGTCCGGCGGTCCGACCTCCGTGATCAACGCCAGCGCGTACGGCGTGTTCCGCGAGGCGCTGAAGGACCCCAACATCACCCGCGTCCTGGGCGCGGCCCACGGCATCAAAGGTGTGCTCAACGATCAGCTCTTTGATATCGGGAAGGAAGACCCTGCGGAGCTGGAGCTGCTCAAAAGCACGCCGTCCTCCGCACTCGGCTCCTGCCGCTACAAGCTCAAGAATCCCGCCGTGGACGACACGGATTACAGGCGCATCCTCGAGATCTTCAAAAAGTACGACGTCCGCTATTTCTTCTACAACGGCGGCAACGACTCCATGGACACCTGCAACAAGGTCTCCAAGTACTTGCTGAGCCAGGGCTACGAGTGCCGCGTCATCGGCATCCCCAAGACCATCGACAACGACCTCTGGGGCACCGATCACTGCCCGGGTTACGGGTCCGCCGCCAAATACATCGCCGTCACCTGCGCCGAGATCTACCGCGACGCCACGGTCTACGACACCGGCGCCGTCACGATCATCGAGGCTATGGGCCGCAACGCCGGCTGGCTGACTGCCGCCTCCGCGCTGGCCGGTCTCTCCGGCTGCGCTCCCGACCTGATCTACCTGCCCGAGCTGCCCTTTGACGTGGACAGCTTCATCGCCCGCGTAAAGCAGTGCTACGAGGAGAAGGGCAACTGCATCGCCGTCATTTCCGAAGGCGTCAAGGACAAGGACGGCGTCTTCATCGCCGAGTACGCCAGTAAGGACGCTGCCGCCGACGCCTTCGGCCACAAGCAGATGGGCGGCTCCGCCGCGTATCTTGCCATGCGTGTCAAGGAAGCCCTGGGCGCCAAGGTCCGCCCCATCGAGTTTTCGCTGATGCAGCGCTGCGCCGCCCATTGCGCGTCCCGGACTGACGTGGAGGAGGCCGTGCGCATGGGCGCCGAGGCCGTCAGGGCCGCCGTCAGCGGTGTGACCGATAAAATGGTCGCTATCCGCCGCGCCGAGGGCGGGACGTATGCTGCCGAGACCCAGCTGCTGGAGCTGACCGCCGTGGCCAACACCGAGAAGAAGTTCCCGCTGGAGTGGATCACCCCCGACGGCGCGGGCGTCACGGAAGCGTTCTTCGACTACGTGCTCCCGCTGATCGCAGGGGAGAACCCCTACTGCTGGCAGAACGGTCTGCCGCGCTTTGCTCAGCTGAAGAAGGTCAAAGCTTGAAGGGCGAAAAATGTCGCACTTTGTCGAAAAACAGATGGCGGCTTTCCTCGAAAACAGGTTGATTATTGTGGCATAATATGGTAAATTATTTGTAGACCGAACAAGAAAATAGCATTTTGAGGTGAAAAACATGGAAGGCATGATCAGAGTGGTTGCCGCGACAAGAAAGGAAAGGAAGAGGGTACTGCTCGAATTGCTCCAATCAAGGCCGGAGATCGACGTGCGTGAGATCGTCGACAACGGCGTGGCGCTGGTGGACGCCGTGCGGCGCTTCCGACCGCAGGTGGTCCTGACGACGGCCATCATGCCGCAGCTGGACGGACTGGGCGCGATCCGCGCCATTCGCACCATGCCCGGCGGCGAGAAGACCTTCATCATCCTGACGTCTGATTTCATGAGCGACAGCATGAGGGCCGAGGCGGACGAGCTGGACGTCAATTATCTGATCGCCGAGCCGACGGATCACGACATCCTGCTGGACCGCATCGTCAATTACAGACGCACCGTGGAGAGCGTCCGCCGCCGCAAGCAGCTCAAGGCCAGTGAGCGCCGCGCCCTGGAGGTGCGCATCACGCGCATCTTCCACGAGCTGGGCATCCCCGCCCACATCAAGGGTTATCAGTATCTGCGCTCCGCGATCATCATGGCCATTACCGACGCCGATACCATCAACTCCATCACCAAGGTCCTCTATCCCGAGGTCGCCAAGATCAACGACACCACCGCCTCACGGGTGGAGCGCGCCATCCGCCACGCCATCGAGGTGGCCTGGGACCGCGGCGACGTGGAGGTCCTCAACGATTTCTTCGGCTACACCATCTCCAACACCAAGGGCAAGCCGACGAACGGCGAGTTCATCTCGATGATCGCCGACAAGATCCGTCTCGACATGTGCGATTGATCCGCAGACAAAGCGAAGCTCTCTCCCTTTTATCTTTTCTTTCCATCATGTTTCGTGTATAATGGAGCAAGAAAGAGGTGAGGCTCATGGGCCTGATGGATCTGTTCAAAAAGAAGAAAAAGCCTTTCGTGTCGGCGGTCATCGCCGCGGGAGGCTCATCGACCCGCATGGGCGGGGAGAACAAGCTGCTGGCCGAGCTGGACGGCATCCCCGTGCTGGCGCGCACGCTGATGGCCTTTCAGGCCAACGAGAACGTCGATGAGATCGTCCTCGTCGCCCGCGACGATCTGCTGGTGACCTATGCCAACCTCGCCCGCGCCTACGACATCGTCAAAACGAGGCAGGTGGTGGCCGGCGGCGCGACCCGGGTCGAAAGCGTCTGGAAGGGCGTCACGGCCTGCGATCCCAAATGCGATATCGTCCTCGTCCACGACGGTGCGCGTCCGCTGGTGCCCCAGAGCATCATCGACCGCGTGATCGAGGGCGTACAGTCGTCCACCTGTGCCGCAGCCGCCGTCCCGGTCACCGACACCATCCGCCGGTTCGACAAGGACAAGGGCTTCTATCAGCTCGTACCCCGGGAAGAGCTCCGCGCCATGCAGACGCCCCAGGGCGCCGACCGCAAGCTGCTGGCCGCCGCGCTGCAGCACTGCGTGGAGAACAAGCTCGAAGTCACGGACGACGTGGCCGCGCTGACGGAGCTGGGCGCGAATCCCGCCCTTGTGGACGGCTCCTACCGCAACATCAAGATCACCACGAAGGAAGACCTGGCCATCGCCGCATCGCTGCTGGGGGTGGAAAGATGATCGATCTCCGTGTGGGGAACGGCTATGACGTCCACCGCCTCAAGGAGGGCCGCAGGCTCATCGTCGGCGGCGTGGACATCCCCTATGACAGGGGCCTCGACGGTCACAGCGACGCAGACGTGCTGGTGCACGCCGTCATCGACGCGCTGTTCGGCGCCGCCGGACTGCCCGACATCGGCGCGCATTTCCCGGACACGGACCCCAGATACAAGGACGCCGACAGCATCGCGCTCCTGTGGGAGACGGCCTCGCTCATCCGTCAGACGGGCTATGAGATCGGGAACATCGACTGCATCATCGTCGCTCAGAAGCCGAAGATGCTGCCGCATATCCCACAGATGAAGCAGAACATGGCGGACGCCTGCCGCATTGACGTCTCCCGTGTCGGCGTCAAGGCAAAGACCGAGGAGCGCCTGGGCTTCACGGGCAGGGAAGAGGGCATGGCCGCTTACGCCGTCGCCCTGCTGTACAAAGAGTAACGAAGCAAATAGACAGCGCATAGGATAGACCCGAAAGGAGGTCTGTTTTATGGGCTGTCTTATTGTTTTCCGGTCCGTCACCGAGGCCCAGCGCGCCCAAAGGGTGATGCTGCGCGCCGGTGTGGCGTCCGTTATGACGAAGCCGCCCCTGCATCTCTCGGGCGGCTCCTGCGCCTATGCACTGCGCGTCCCCTATGAGCAGACGCCGCCGGCGCTGGCGTCGCTGCGCCGCGCCGGGATCCGGTTGCAGGGCGTCTATATCCGCGAGGACGGGCTCTGGCGGGAGGCTGTACTGTGATCTACCTTGACAACGCCGCCACCACGCTTCCCAAGCCCTCGTCCGTCTGCAGGGCCGTCCAGTCGGCCATGATCGCCGCCGGGAACCCCGGCCGCGGCAGTCACCGCGCCGCCGCGTCGGCAGCCGAGATCCTGTATGATGCGCGGGAGGAGGCCGCCGCGCTGTTCGGTCTCGACGACCCGACGGGCGTCGTCTTCACTATGAACGCCACCCACGCCTTGAACCTTGCGATCAAATCGACGCTTCACGGCGGCGGTCACGCCGTCATCTCCGGCTACGAGCACAACTCCGTCCTTCGTCCGCTGGAGATGATGGAGAACGTCGCCTATACCGCCGCACATTCGCCCCTCTTCGACGAGAACGCGGCCTTTGACGCCATGACCGAAGCCGTGCGCGAGGACACGACCTGCATGATCTGCACCCACGTCTCCAACGTCTTCGGCTTCGTGCTGCCCGTCATGCGGCTGGACGATTTCTGCGCCGAGAGGGGCATCCCGCTGATACTGGACGCCTCTCAGTCGGCGGGCAGTCTCCCCATCGACGTGTCCCGGTTCAAGGCGGTCACCTTCGTCTGCATGCCCGGCCATAAGGGCCTTTACGGTCCGCAGGGAACCGGCATCCTGCTGTGCTGTAAAGAGACTGAGCTTCACAGCCTGATCGAGGGCGGCACGGGCAGCGGATCCCGCGATCCGCGCCAGCCGGACCGGCTCCCGGACGTCTTTGAGAGCGGAACGGCCAATGTCCACGGCGTCGCTGGGCTGCTGGAGGGACTGCGCTTCGTCCGCAGATGCACGCCCCGTGCCATCGGGGAGAAGGAGAACGCGCTGACGGAGCGGCTGGCGGACCGTCTCGACGGCGTCAGAGGCGTCACCGTCTACCGCGGCGCAGGACGTCACGGCCCGCTGTCCCTGACGTCCGACCGCGTCCTCTCGGAGGAGCTGTGCGCCCGCCTCGCCGTCCGGGGCTTCTGCCTCCGCGGCGGGCTCCACTGCGCGCCGCTGGCGCATGAAAGCGCCGGAACGCTGGAGGAGGGCGCCGTCCGCGTCAGCCCCGGCTGGTTCAGCACACCGCGGGAGATCGACCTGCTGGCCGCCGCTGTCCGGGAGGAAACTTCTTAATAAACCTTAAAAACGAAAAAAAGCTATTGTAAAAAACCCCGCGAATTGTTATTATTATAGGGAAGGGCGTCCGGCCCTCAATAATCGATTTTCGGGTGTCACAATGAACTTTTTGAATATCCTGCAAAACACCAACTTCGGTCAGATATTGGGGCTTGCCACGATCACAGATGTGCTCGACGTCGTGATCGTGGCTGCTTTGCTGTACTATCTGTACCGCATCATCCGAAATACGGCCGCCGCCCGCCTTCTGAAGGGCGTCGTCGTGTTCCTGCTGATCCTCATGCTGTCGGGCGAGTCGTTCCTGAACCTCCGCCTGCTCAACTATATCCTGACGCACGCCATGCAGCTGGGCGCCATCGCCCTGGTCGTCGTCTTCCAGCCCGAGCTTCGCCGCATCCTCGAGCAGCTGGGTCGCGCCAATTTCCACCTGTTCAAGACGAAGACCGCCGATGAGGAGACGACCCGCATGATGATCGTCCAGACCGTCGAGGCCGTCAGCTCCATGGCCTGGAGCAAGACCGGCGCGCTGATCGTCTTCGAGACCGGCGATTCGCTGGAGCATGTCGTCTCCACGGGCACCACCGTCAACGCCGATATGACGGCGGAGCTGATCAAGAACGTCTTCTATCCCAAGGCGCCTCTCCACGACGGCGCCATGGTCGTCAAGGGCGACCGCATGCAGGCCGCCGGGTGCATCCTGCCTCTGACGGGCAAGTTCGGCCTCAGCAAAGAGCTGGGCACCCGCCACCGCGCCGCCATCGGCGTCACGGAGAATTACGACTGCATCGTCGTCGTCGTGTCCGAGGAGACCGGCTCGATCTCCTTTGCCAAGGGCGGCCAGCTCAAGCGCCATCTGGCGCCTGAAACGCTGGAGCGCATGCTCATGCAGGAGCTGATGCCCGAAAAGGAGGACATCACGAAGAACGTAGTGTCCTGGATCAAGGGGGTGCTGCGCAAATGATGGAGTGGATCAAAAAGAACGATATCGGCCCCAAGGCCGCAGCGCTGCTCATGGCGTTCCTGCTGTGGCTGTTCCTCGTGTCCGGCAGAGACGTCAACATGTCCAAGACCTTCTCCCGCGTCCCTGTCGATCTCCGGGGCGTCGACAGCCTGACGGCCAACAACCTCATCCTCACCGGCGGCTCCCAGAGCACCGTCTCCTTCCGCGTCACGGGCAGCAGCGACCGCATCGCCATGCTCAGCGACAATGACGGGCTGACGGTCACGGCCGATCTCAGCGGCATCACGGAGCCCGGCGAATATGACCTCAAGTACCAGGTGACTGCCAGCACCAGCGAGGTCACCATCAGCAAGATCACGGCCAGCGTCCCCGTCGTCGTGGACCGCCTGATCTCCAAGTCCGTCCCCGTCGATCTCGAACTGTCCGGCACGCTGCAGAGCGGCTACGTCTCCGACGGCTATTCCCTCGACCCCGACGCCGTCACGGTGACGGGACCCGCCCAGGTGCTCGATACCATCGTCAGCGCCGCCGCCGACTTTGATATCTCCGACGTGCGCGCCTCCACCCAGACGACGCTGTCCTACACCCTCGTAGACGCTTCCGGCGAGGAGGTCAAAAGCAGCCTGCTCCGCGTGGACACCCCCTCTGTCCGCCTGACGTACATCGTCCGCCAGCGTGGCGAGATCCCCCTGATCATCAACGCAACGCCCTACGGCTTCATCAATTCCGATTTGGTCGATATCACGCTGGAGCCCGCCACCATCCGCGTCAGCGGCCTGCCCGACGTCGTCTCCACGCTGAACCAGATCGATCTCGGCACGCTCAGCCTCGAGCAGGTCTTCGAGAACGAGCAGTACGTATACACCCGCCCGCTGGTGCTGCCCAACGGCGTCACCTCCGACGACGCCGTCACCACGGTCCGCGTCACAGTCACGCCCAAGGACGTCGTCAAGGCCAACATCGAGCTGACCCGCGACCTGCTGCCCCAGAGCGAGGACTTCACCTACGCCTCCGACCTGATCGTCTCGGTCTGGACCACCGCCGACAGCGCCCGCAGCCTCAGCTCCGGCGACGTCGACGTCACGCTCAGCTATCGCAGCGAGGAGCTGACGCCCGGCCTCAACGAGATCCCGGTCAAGGTGACGCCGCTCAACAATCAGATGATTCTCATCGGCGACTACACCATCGTGGTGGAGGTCCCCGAGGAATGAGCATCATCGTTTCCGGGATCACGCTCCCGTTTTCCGCCACGGACGGCGACGCCGTCCGCGAGGCGGTGCGCCGCACGGGACTGGGGGAGAGGAGCGTACTGGGCTCCTCGATCCACAAGCTGTCCTTCGACCTGCGGCACAACAATCTTTCCAGAGTCTACTCAGTCGAGCTCCGACTGGATACCGACGAGGCCAAGCTCGCAGACGGGCTTGGCCTTCCGTCTGTCAAGGTGCGCGCCGCGTCGGCGATGGCGTCGCCCACCGGCACGGCGCGCCTGACCCATCGTCCCGTGATCGTCGGCTTCGGCCCGGCGGGCCTCTTCGCCGCGCTGGTGCTGGCGCGGAACGGCTACGCGCCGCTGGTGCTGGAGAAGGGCGCCGCCATGGAGCAGCGCGACGCTGCCGTCGACCGCTTTTTCGGCGGCGGGGCGCTCGATCTCAGCGCCAACGTCCAGTTCGGCGAGGGCGGCGCCGGCACCTACTCCGACGGCAAGCTCACCACGCGCATCGGCGACTCCCGCTGCCAGCTGGTCCTCGACCTGCTGCGGGAGCACGGTGCGGAGGCGGACATGCTTCGCCGCGCCAAGCCCCATATCGGCACGGACAAGCTCAAGCACATCGTCACCGCCATGCGGCGCGAGATCGTCGCCCTGGGCGGCGAGGTGCGCTTTCTCAGCGGCGTCAGCGACGTCCTGATCGACGGAGACAAGCTGAAAGGCTTTACATGTGAAAATGGCGAGGCGGTCCCCGCCGAGGTGGCTGTTCTGGCAGCCGGACACAGCGCCCGGGACCTGTTCGCGCTGTTGAAGCGCAAAAACGTCTCCATGACCGCAAAGCCCTTCTCCGTGGGCGTGCGGGTGGAGCACCTGCAGGCAGATATCGATCAGGGCCTTTACGGCCGCTACGCCGGGACGCCCGGCTTGCCGCCCGGCGAATACGCGCTCTCGCGCCGTGAGGGCGAGCGCGGCTGCTATACCTTCTGCATGTGCCCCGGCGGTTACGTCGTCGCGGCCGCCAGCGAGCGGGGCGGCGTCGTGACGAACGGCATGAGCTACCACGCCCGTTCCGGGAAAAACGCCAACGCGGCCGTCTGCGTCGCCGTGACGCCGGAGGATTTCGGCTCAGGCGACGTCCTCGCGGGCGTCGATTATCAGCGTCGGATCGAGCAGGCCGCCTTCGCGGCGGCCGGCGGCGATTACAAGGCCCCGGCCCAGCTCTGGGGCGATTTTGAAAAGGGCCACGTCTCCGACCGTCTGGGCCGCGTGGAGCCGACCTATTCCCGCGGGATCGTCTTTACGGACCTGACGAAGGTCCTGCCCGACGTTGCCGCGGATATGATCCGCCGATCCATGCCGCACTTCGGCAGAAAGATCCGAGGCTTTGACGCGCCCGACGTCGTCTTTACCGCCCCCGAGACCAGGACGTCCTCGCCCGTGCGCATCCTGCGCGGAGACGATCTGATGTCCCTCAGCCTCCGGGGCCTGATCCCCTGCGGCGAGGGCGCGGGCTACGCGGGCGGGATCGTCAGCGCCGCCGTGGACGGCGTCCGCGCCGCCGAAAAGATCATGGAGCTTTACGCTCCTCTGAGGTGAACCTATGACACAGGAAGCCATCGTCTACAGCGCCTCCGGCCGTTCGGCTGTCGTGGAGGTGACAAGAAAATCTGCCTGCGGCGGCGACTGCGGCAGCTGCAAGGGCTGCCATCACCCGGAGCAGGTGATCCGCGTCACAGTCCGCAACGATGTGGAGGCCCGCGCCGGCGACCGCGTCGTCATCGAATCCTCGGGCAGGAAGGTCTTCCGCTGCGCGGCAGTGGCCTATATCCTGCCGCTGATCCTCATGGTGGCCTTTTACTTCCTCGGCTCCTCCGAGGGCGCGCGCATCGCGCTGTCGTTCCTGGGCCTTGGCTGCGGCGTCCTGCTGTGCTGGCTGTACGCCCGCTTCGTCGTGGGGAAGGAGACCTACCGCGCCGCCATCCGCGAGATCCTGCGCTGACTTTTGTCCTTTACGCGGGCTGGGATCTATGCTATAATATACTACCGAACTTCGGCCGGGGGACCGGCTCAATGATATACTGTGGGGTGTTTCACAATGCTCAAGAGCATGACGGGCTTCGGCAGAGCGACCTTCGAGAACGAAGACCGTGAGATCAGCGTCGAGATCAAGTCGGTCAACCACCGCTATCTCGACCTCAACATCAAAACGCCGCGTCTGTACGCCTATCTGGAGGACATGATCAAGAAGACCGTCCAGAACGTCATCGTCCGCGGCAAGGTCGATATCTTCGTCAATATCAAGGAGAAGGAGGGCAGCGACGTCATTATCTCGCCCAACTTTGCCGTCGTGGAGGGGTACCTCAACGCCGCGAAGGCCATCTCTGACCGTTTCCATATCGAAAACAACAGCCTTTCCATCGTCGATATCCTCCGCCTGCCCGACGCCGTGGCGCTGGATCGCGAGGAGGCGGACGCCGAGGTCATCTCCGCGCAGGTGCTCGAGGTGCTGAAAAACGCCCTGCACGAATACGACGCCATGCGCCAGACCGAGGGCAGGCGCCTCTGCGAGGACATCCTCCACCGCGGCGAGCTGATCGGCAGCTACGTGGATTTCGTCGAAAAGCGTTCGCCGGAGAGCGTGGAGGAATACCGCGCCCGCATCGCCCAGCGCATGACCGAGATCCTCGACGACGTTGACGTCGCGCAGCAGAAGATCCTCTCCGAGGCCGCTCTGTTCGCCGACAAGGTCTCCGTCACCGAGGAGATCGTCCGCCTGCGCAGCCACCTCAAGCAGCTCCACGCCATGGTCAGCGGCGACGCCGCCGTGGGCCGCAAGCTGGACTTCCTCGTGCAGGAGCTCAACCGCGAGAGCAACACCATCGGCTCCAAGGCCAACGATTACGATATCGCCAAAACTGTCGTCGATCTCAAGGCCGAGATCGAAAAGATCCGCGAGCAGATCCAGAATCTGGAGTAAGGAGGAGTCCGGATGAAACTGATCAACATCGGCTTCGGCAACATGGTCTCCGCCAGCCGCATCGTCGCCATCGTCAGCCCCGAATCCGCGCCCATCAAGCGCGTGATCCAGAAGGCCAAGGAGAGGGACATGCTGATCGACGCCACCTACGGCCGCCGCAGCCGCGCCGTGCTCATCATGGACTCCGAGCATGTGCTGCTGTCGCCGCTGCAGCCCGAGACCGTCGCCAACCGCCTGAGCTATGAAGAAGATGACGAGGATGAGGAAGATGAATAAGAAAAAAGGCAATCTCTATATCGTCACCGGCCCCTCCGGCGCCGGGAAGGGCACCGTGCTGGGACGCGTCCTGGCCGAGATGGACAACGTGTTCCTGTCCGTGTCCGCCACTACCCGTCAGCCCCGTGAGGGCGAAAAGCACGGCGTCAACTACTACTTCGTCACCCACGACGAGTTTCGGCAGATGATCGAGCAGGATAGGCTGCTGGAGCACGCCGAATACGTCGGCAACTTCTACGGCACCCCCGCGGCGCCCGTGGACGAGATGCTGAACGCAGGCAAGGACGTGGTGCTGGAGATCGAGGTGCAGGGCGCCCTGATCGTCAAGGGCAAGCGCCCCGACGCCACGCTGATCTTCATCGTTCCGCCCTCTTTCGACGTGCTGGCCAGCCGCCTGCGCAGCCGCGGCACCGAGAGCGAGGAGGTCGTCCAGCGCCGCCTGATGAAGGCAAGGAGCGAGTGCGCCCAGATGGACGCCTACGACTACATCGTCATCAACGATCAGCTGGACGACGCCGTGCACGATCTGTCCTCGATCATCCGCGCCGGACGCTGCCGCCGCGGCAGCGTGGCGCTCAACCTGTTTGACTAATCTGTTTTGATACGAATCCAATACAAAGGAGACGCTTTTCTTATGATGCTTTATCCCTCCATGAGCGATCTTCTCAAGAAGATCCCCAACCGTTACGCTCTGGTCAACGTGGCTGCCAAGCGCGCCAGAGACATCGCCGCCCGTGCCGAGGAGGATACCGAGCTCCATCTGGAGGAGAAACCGGTGTCCATGGCCCTGGACGACATCATGAACGACCGCATCGTCCCCGCTGAGCCCAAGGAGGAAGCGGAGACCATGACCGAGCAGGCGGAGGAGACCGCCGAAGACGGCGAACAGCAGTAACAGAGTATCAGCGGGAAAAGGGCGGATCGTCTCGATCTGCCCCTTTCGCGATTTTTCGACGATCGGGAGAGGAGGCGGCTGCGTTTGCCGACTGTCTGTAAGCTCGCAAAGGTCGCCGTTTCCTCGGCCAATTTCACCTTTGACAAGCCCTTTGAATACCGCGTGCCCGCGGAGCTGGGCGACGTCGCGCCCGGCGACCGGGTGCTCGTGCCCTTCGGAAGGCGCAACGCGCAGACGAGCGGGTTCGTCCTGTCCGTTTCCGAAAGCGGGGAGGCGAAAAAAGTCAAGGACGTCCTGTACGTCTACCGCGACGGCCTGCGCCTGACGGAACAGGAGCTGGAGCTCGCCTACTGGATGCGCTCGCGCTACTTCGCGTCCTTCTTCGACTGCGCCGACGCCATGCTGCCGCCCGGCGTATGGGAAAAGCTCACCGAGCGATACGCCCCGGTCCCCGGCGCAAGGCCCGACTGGGACAAGCTGACGCAGGAGGACGCCGCCGTGCTGTCGGCTCTCTTCCGATCGGAGGAGCCGCTGACGCTGCGCCGGCTGGAGCAGCAGACGGAGCTGGACGATCTGCCGAAGCGCGTGCGCGCCCTGGCGGACGACGGCCTTCTGCGCATCCTGCGCGAGCAGTCAGGCAGTGCCCTGCGTCAGAGCATCAAGGCGGTCCGGCCCCGGGTCGGGACGCTTCCCGAGCCGAAGCGGATGGGCAGGGGAGATGCCGCCGCCCGCAGGACAGACGCTCTGGCGGAGCTTCTTCGCGCGGGGCAGCTGCCCGAAAAGGAGCTGTGCTACCGCACGGGCGCGAAGACGGTCGATATCGGCTGGCTCGTCAAAAACGATCTCGTCGAGCGCTTCGCCCTGCCGCGCTATCTGACACAGACGCCGGAGAGCGCCGCGGCGCATCCGTTCATCCTCTCAAAAGGCCAGAAGGCCGTCTACGACGGCGTCCTGCGCCAGATGGAGCAGGGGACCGGCTGCGCGCTGCTCTACGGCGTCACGGGAAGCGGCAAGACAGCCGTCTATATCGAGCTGATCCGCCGCGTGATCAGAGAGGGCAGGTCTGCGCTGATGCTGGTGCCCGAGATCGCCCTGACGCCCCAGATGCTCCGCGTGTTCTGCAGTCACTTCGGCGCGGGCGTCGCCGTGCTTCACAGCGGCCTCAGCGATTCCGAGCGCTACGATGAGTACATGCGCGTGCGCACGGGGCGGGCGAAGGTCGTCGTCGGCACCCGCAGCGCCGTTTTCGCACCCTGCGAAAACCTGGGCCTTATCATCATCGACGAAGAGCACGAGACGTCTTACCGTTCCGACAGCGGTGTGCGCTACAGCGCCGCCGAGATCGCCAAGTACCGCTGCGCCGCCTCCAACTGCCTGCTGCTCCTGGGCTCCGCCACGCCGTCTGTGGAGACGTATTACGGCGCCGAGCAGGGGAGATACAGCCTCTTCACCCTGGAGGAGCGCTTCAGCGGCGTGTCTCTGCCTCAGACCATCGTCGCCGACATGAAGCAGACGCTCAAGGACGGCGACGGCGCGTCCCTGGGTCCCGCCTTGCGGGAGGAGATGCGGAAGAACCTCGACCGCGGCGAGCAGACGATCCTGTTCATCAACCGCCGGGGCAACGCCCGCATGGCCATGTGCGCCGACTGCGGCTACGTCCCGGAGTGTGAGAACTGCACGGTCTCGCTGACGTATCACTCAGCCAACGGACGCCTCATGTGTCATCACTGCGGCTATTCGATCCCCCTGATCTCCGTCTGTCCCCAGTGCGGCGGCAGCCATATCAAGCTCGTCGGCGCCGGCACCCAGAAGATCGAGGAGGAGATCGCCGAGCTTCTGCCCGAGGCCCGCGTTCTGCGCATGGACGCCGACACCACGACCGGCCGCCGCAGTCATGAGGAGATCCTCGACGCCTTTGGCCGCGGCGAGGCCGATATCCTGCTGGGCACCCAGATGGTCGCCAAGGGCCTTGACTTCCCCAACGTCACCCTCGTGGGCGTCGTGGACGCCGATCTGTCCATGAACAGCAGCAGCTACATCGCCGGAGAGCGCAGCTTTTCGCTGATCTCGCAGGTGGTGGGCCGCGCCGGGCGGCGGGACAAGCCCGGCAGAGCCGTCATCCAGACGTACTCGCCCAAGAGTCCCATCATCACCGCCGCTTCGGCGCAGGATTACCTCAGCTTCTACCGCTACGAGCTGGAGGTCCGCGAGCTGACTCAGGCGCCGCCCTTTTCGGACGTGTTCACGCTGCTGTTCAGCGGCGAGGACGAGGCGCACGTCAGCGCCGCGGCCCAACTGGGCGCGGACGCCATGCGCCGCCTGCTGGAAACGAAATACCCCGCCATCGCATCGCCCGTTCTCGGCCCCGCGCCGGCGGCGATCGCCAGGCTCAACAATAAATACCGCTGTGTTGTCACGCTCAAGGGGCGCGAGACCGGCGACCACCGCCGCATGCTGCGCGAGCTGCTGCTCTGGCTTTCCGGCCGGAAAGAGCTCCGCGGGATCACCGTGGCGGCCGACAGAAACGCATATTATTATTGATCTGCATCAATACTCGGAGGAATACACCATGGCTATCAGAAATATTGTCTACGAGGGCGACCCCGTCCTCGCCAAAAAGTGCCGTCCGGTCACCGACTTCAACCCGCGCCTGCACCAGCTCCTCGACGACATGAAGGAGACGCTGGCCAAGGCCGACGGAGCCGGTCTCGCCGCGCCGCAGGTGGGCGTGCTGCGCGCCTGCGCCGTCGTGATGCTGGAGGACGGCAGCTATATGGAGATCGTCAACCCCACCATCGAGGCCGCCTCCGGCACGCAGGAGGGCCCCGAGGGCTGCCTGAGCGTTCCCGGCCGCTTCGGCATCGTCATGCGTCCCAACAAGGTGAAGGTCAGGGCCCAGGACCGCAACGGCGAGTTTTTCGAGTATGAGGCCGAGGGCTTCACGGCCCGCGCCTTCTGCCATGAGATCGACCACCTGGGCGGCCACCTGTTCACTGAGCTCGTCACCGAGTACATCGATCCCGACGAGTATTACGCCGAGACAGAGGAACAATAACATGCGGATCGTTTTTATGGGCACGCCGGAGTTCGCCGTCGTGTCCCTGCAGGCGCTGCTGAGCAGCGAACATGAGATCGTGGGCGTCTTCACCCGCGCTGACATGCCGAAAAACCGCGGGATGAAGCTGACGATGCCTCCTGTAAAGGAATTGGCTTTACAGCATGATATCCCTGTCTGCCAGCCTGCCAGCCTCCGTGAGGACGCGGCGTTCGAGGCGCTTCAGGCCTTTGCGCCCGATATCGTCGTCGTGGCGTCCTACGGACTGATCCTGCCCAAACGCGTTCTGGCGCTGCCGAGATACGGCTGCATCAACGTCCACGCGTCCCTGCTGCCGAAATACCGCGGTGCCAGCCCCATCAATGCCGCCATCCTCGACGGCTGTGAGGAGACAGGCGTGACGATCATGCAGATGGCGCGCGGCCTCGACACCGGCGACATGCTGCTCAGCCGCGCCGTCCCCATCGGCGAAGAGGACACCTACGGCACCCTGCACGACAAGCTGGCCGCGCTGGGCGGCGAGCTGCTGCTGGAAGCATTGGAACAAATCGAAAATAATACGGTCAAAGCAGTGAAACAGGACGACAGCCTGTCCTGCTATGCCCATATGATCCAAAAGGAGGACACCGCGGTCTCCTTCCGCCTGCCGGCCAAAGTCGTTTCCTGCCGCATCCGCGGCTACGACCCGGCCCCCGGGGCTTACGGTCTGCTGGGCGGGGAGAAGCTCAAGCTGTTCGGCGCGCGACTGTACGACGATTCGGCGGCGGCCGACCCCGGCGCGATCCTCCGCTGTGACAAGAAGGGCCTGCTGGTGCAGGCGGAGGGCGGCACCGTACTGATCCGCGAGGTGCAGATCAGCGGCAAAAAGCGCATGCCCGCCGCCGATTGCTTCCGCGGCAGACCGCAGCTGTTGTCCGAGTCCTTCCGGTAAAGGAGTGCTGGTCTATGTATTTCTATGGCATTGATCGCTATATGATCTTTCTGATCCTGCCGGCCATGCTTTTTGCCATGTACGCGCAAATGAAGGTCAACGGGGCCTTCAATGAGTATTCCACGGTCCGCACCCGCCGGGGCGTCACCGGCGCCGACGCGGCGATGGCCGTCCTGCGGGCAAACGGCGTGGAGGGCGTGCGCATCGAGCGCGTTGCCGGTCAGCTCACCGACCACTATGACCCCCAGGAGAACGTCATCCGTCTGTCCCAAAGCGTCTACGGCGCCGATTCGGTAGCCGCCGTGGGCGTGGCGGCCCACGAGGCCGGTCACGCCGTCCAATACGCCATGGGCTACAGTCCCATCAAGCTGCGCGCCGCCATCATCCCTGTCACGCGCATCGGCTCGACGCTGGCCATGCCCCTGATCTTCATCGGCATGTTCATCAACCTGTTCTCGCTGGTCCGCATCGGCATCCTGTTCTTCTTCTTCGCCGTGCTGTTCCAGGCGCTGACGCTCCCCGTGGAGCTTGACGCCTCCAATCGCGCCATCGACGCGCTGGAGGGAACGAGCCTCCTCTATGAGGACGAGCTGCCCGGCGCGCAGAAGACGCTCCGCGCCGCGGCGCTGACCTACGTTGCGGCGCTGCTGGTGTCGCTGGCTCAGTTCCTCCGCCTGCTGGCCATCTTCGGCGGCGGCAGAAGGCGGCGCTGATGGACAACGAGCGTCAGATTGCCCTGAAGGCCCTGCTGTCCTTCCGCAAGGACGGCAGTTGGCCCGACCTGCATCTCAAGCAGCATCTGGACGGCCTTGACGAGAGCAAGGCCGCCCTCTGCGCCAATATCACCTACGGCGTCCTGCAGCACACGTCGCTGCTGGACTTCTACATCGCGCACTACAGCGCGCTGCCCCTTAAAAAGATCGCGCCGCTGGTGCTGGAGAGCATGCGCATGGCCGTCTATCAGATGGTCTTTCTGGACCGTATCCCGGTCAGCGCCGCCGTCAACGAATCGGTCAAGCTGATCAAAAAGACGGGCAACGCCCGCGCCGCCGGCTTCGCAAACGGCGTCTTGCGTGCCATCGGCCGGGAAAAGGACGCGCTGCCTCCCGTGGCGCTGCCCACGGTTGCTGAGACGCTTGCGGTCCGGTACAGCCATCCCCGCTGGATGGTGGAGCGCTTCCTGAAGCTATTCGGCAGGGAAGAGACCGAGCGCCTGCTGGCGGCCGACAACGCGCCAGCCCCCGCCGTTCTCCGCGTCAATACGCAGAAGGGCTCGGCGGAGCAGTTCGCTGCGGACTGCGAAGCGCTCACCGGCGAAGCGCCCGTCCCTGTGGAGGGGCTTGACAACGCTTTCACCGTTACTAAAACTTCTGCGCTGCTCAAAAGCGATCTGTTCCTGGACGGCCGCTTTTCCGTCCAGGACACGTCCTCTCAGCTGGCCGTCCGCGTCCTCGATCCGAGGCCCGGCGACCGTCTGCTCGACGTCTGCGCTGCCCCCGGCGGCAAATCGATGCTGGCGGCGCAGTATATGGAGGACCGCGGCGAGGTGATTGCCTGCGATCTCTACCCCCACAAGGTCGACCTGATCGACGAGGCGGCCAGACGGCTGGGACTCGCCGCTGTTCAGGCGCTCTGTAAAGACGCGACCCTTGACACCCCGCAATGGGCCGGACGCTTCGACCGCGTCCTCTGCGACGTCCCCTGTTCGGGTCTCGGCGTCATCCGCAAGAAGCCCGATATCCGCTATAAGGACGAAAAGGAGCTGGCCTCGCTTCCGCCGCTGCAGCGCACGATCCTGCGGAACGCCGCCGCCTGCGTCAGACCCGGCGGCAGGCTGCTCTATTCCACCTGCACGATCCTGCCCGAGGAAAACGAGGACAACGTCCGCGATTTTCTCTCAAAGCACGGCGATTTCGCCCTCGTGCCCTTCGCCTGGCGCGGCCGCGAAACGGACGGCATGATCACGCTGCTGCCCCATCGAGACGGCTCCGACGGCTTTTTCATCGCTCTGCTGGAAAGGAGAGCATAGCATGAACGACCTGATCCCCATCAACTCCCTGCGTTTCGAGGAGCTGGAGCGGAAGCTCACGGAGCTGGGCCTGCCCCGGTACCGCGCCGGGCAGATCTTCCGCTGGCTGACGCTGGGCGTCACGTCCTTCGACGAGATGACCGACATCGGCAAGGACCTGCGCGCAAAGCTGGCCGAGGTCTTTTACATCGAAAAGCTTGAGATCATCACGAAGCAGGAGTCCCGTCAGGACGGGACCATCAAATACCTCTTCGGCCTGCGCGACGGCAACAGCATCGAGAGCGTCCTGATGCAGTATAAGCACGGCAACAGCATCTGCATCTCCACCCAGGCCGGGTGCAAGATGGGCTGCGTCTTCTGCGCCTCCTTTGAAAAGGGCCGCACGCGCAACCTGACGGCGGGGGAGATCCTGCTGCAGGTGATCAACGCCCAGAAGGATTCCGGGCGCAAGATCTCGAACATCGTCCTCATGGGCACGGGCGAGCCCCTTGACAACTACGACAACGTCATGGCGTTCCTGGACCTCGTGTCCCACGAAAAGGGCCTCAACATCGGCATGCGCCACATTTCGCTGTCCACCTGCGGTCTCGTGCCGCGGATCTACGATCTGGCGGAGCAGAAGCGCCAGCTGACGCTCTCCATCTCGCTGCATGCCCCCAACGACGAGCTTCGCTCCACGCTCATGCCGGTCAACCGCCGCTATGACGTGCACACGCTCATCAAGGCATGCCGCGATTATTTCGACAAGACCGGCCGCCGCATCTCCTTCGAGTACGCCATGATCGCGGGCGTCAACGACACCCGCGAATGCGCGCTCCAGCTCTGCGAGCTGCTGCGCGGCTTTCACTGCCATATCAACCTGATCCCCCTCAACCACGTGGAGGGGAGCCCTCTGAAGCCCTCGAAAAAGGAGGATCTGCAAGCGTTCCAGAGCCTCCTGGAAAGCCGTCACTTCACCGTCACGGTGCGGCGGCACCTGGGCAGCGACATCGACGCATCCTGCGGCCAGCTGCGCCGCCGGATGGTGCGGGAAGGACTGACTGATCATGCAAACCTGGACCATAACTGACGTAGGCGTGTCTCGCCAGAACAGCCCCAACGAGGACAGTCTCCTGCTGGAGACCATGACGGACGGCAGCCTGCTTGCAGCCGTGTGCGACGGCATGGGCGGCGCCAACGCGGGCGAAGTGGCCAGCTCCATGGCTGCCGAGGCCTTCCGCACCGTGTACGGCAGCAAGTTCTCCCGCTGGGACCAGAAGGACGCCCGCAGGCGTCTGGCGTCCGCCGTGGACGAGGCCAACCGCCGCGTCTTCGACGCCGCGCTGGAGCAGCCGAAGCTCAAGGGCATGGGCACCACCGTAGTGGCCGCCGCCATCCGCGACGACGGAAAGGCCGTCATCTGCAACGTGGGCGACAGCCGCGCCTATCATCTCACCGAGTACGGCATCAGCCAGATCACCTCCGACCACTCTCTGGTCAACGAGATGCTCCTCCGCGGCGAGATCACGAAGGGGGAGGCGCACCGCCACCCCAGCCGCAACCTGATCACCCGCGCCATCGGCGTCGATCCCGAGGTGCAGTGTGACACGTATTACTGCACGATCAGAAAAGGCGAATACATCCTGCTGTGCAGCGACGGTCTGCACGATCAGGTCAGCGAGCCGGAGATCTATTACGAGGTCTTCGAGTCCGGCCACCCCGAGGAGGCCTGCGCCAATCTGGTGCAGGTGGCCAACAACCGCGGCGGCCGCGACAACATCAGCATCATTCTGATCGCAGTATGAGGTAATCGACATGGATAAAATGATCGGAAAAATGCTCGACAACCGCTACGAGCTGCTGGAGGTCATCGGCGTCGGCGGCATGGCGGTGGTCTACAAGGCGAAATGTCACCGCCTCAACCGCTACGTGGCCGTCAAGATCCTCAAGGATGAGTATGCCCGGGACGAGGAGTTCCGCAAGCGGTTCTTCGACGAGTCTCAGGCCGTCGCCATGCTGTCCCATCCCAATATCGTCAGCGTCTACGACGTCTCCCAGTCCGACGGCATCGACTACATCGTCATGGAGCTCATCGACGGCATCACGCTGAAGGACTATCTCGTGCGCCGCGGACCGCTGTCCTGGCGTGAGACCACGTTCTTCTCGCTCCAGATCGCCAAGGCGCTGGAGCACGCCCACAGCCGCGACATCATCCACCGTGACATCAAGCCCCAGAACATCATGCTGCTGCGCGACGGCACCGTCAAGGTGGCCGATTTCGGCATCGCGCACCACGTTTCCAGCAAAACGGATTATTCCAAGGGCGAGGCCATCGGTTCCGTCCACTACGTCTCGCCGGAGCAGGCGAGAGGCAGCATCATCGACAACCGCTCCGACCTCTATTCCTTCGGCGTCGTCATGTATGAGATGCTCACGGGCAGGCTGCCCTTCGAGGGCAACACGCCCATGGAGGTCGCCATCCAGCATATCAATTCCATCCCGCTGCTGCCCAGCGATTACGTCGCCGGCATCCCCAAGGCGCTTGAGGCCATCACCATGAAGGCCATGAGCCCTCAGCCCTCACGCCGCTATTCCTCGGCCTCCGAGATGATCGCCGACCTGGAGCGCTTCAAAAGCGACCCCTCCATGTCCATCGAGATCGAAAACGCCGTTCTCGACCCGGAGGACCCCGACCAGCAGCCCAGCGAGATGGACGCGACCATCAAGATCGCCAACACCGGCCAGGTGCAGAAAAAGGACGTCCCCGTCACCGACGAGCCGACGAAGCCCGTCAAGCTCAGACACGAGGCCGACAAGCGGGAGGAGCCGGAGGAGGACGACGATGCGGATGAGCGCCGCGGCGTCCACCCCATCGTTTTCGCGCTGATCGCCGTGGCGCTGCTGTTCGGCCTCGCCGTTTTTGGCGCTTACCGCCTGCTGACGCCCTTCGGCGGCACCGATGAAAAGATCGTGCTGCAGGTCCCCGCACTGGAGGGCAAGCTGTACGCCGACGTGATGAACAGCCCTGAGACGTACTCCGGCTTCGATATCAAGGTCGACGAGGAGATGAACAGCGACGATGCCGCGGGCACGATCCTCAGCCAGAAGCCCGAGGCCGGGAAACCCGTCAGCGAGGGCACGGCTGTCCATATCACCGTCAGCCTCGGCCCCAAAACGCTGACGCTGGACGATTATTCTCAGATGAACGGCCGCAGCGTCATGGTCATCCTCGACCGGCTGGGGCTGAAGGCCACCGAGGAAAAGGTCTTCTCCGACGACGTGGAGGAGGGCCTCGTCGTTGAGACGATTCCCGCCGCCAAAACGGTCGTCAAGGCCGGCAGCGCCGTCACCGTGCGCGTCAGCAAGGGCCGCGAGTTCCCGCCGCTTACCGTGCCCAATCTCGTGGGCATGACGCTGGAGGAGGCGGAAAAGACGCTGAAGGAGCTCAAGCTGACCATCGGCACCGCCACCCAGACCGAAAGCGACGAGCAGGCCCCCGGCTGCATCATCTTCCAGTCCCTGGACGAGGGGACAGAGGTGGAGGAGGGCGCCGTGATCAACGTGCACGTGGCCATGAAGAAGGACAAGGAGCCCGACGCCACCACGGAGCCCGACAAGCCCTCTCACACCACGAAGCCTGAGGAGCCCTCTACGGGTGAGGAGAAGCCGCCCTTCCTGATCCCCGAGATCAAGGTCGACTACCGCGTCAGGCTCGACGACGAGCTGGCGGGCGACATCCAGCTGATGGTCGCCATCGACAAGACGGTCGTCTACAACGCCGTCCATAAAGCCGATGAGCTTTACGTCACCGTCCCCATCAAGGCCCAGGAGGGCCCGCACACCGTGACAGTCTACCAGAACGGCAAGGTCACCACGCAGGAAACGGTCGAGTTTTATGACAGACACTAACGAATATGGCGTCGTGCTCAAGGGCATCGGCGGCTTCTACTACGTCCTGCGGGACGGCAAGGTCTACGAGTGCAAGGCGGGCGGCCGCCTGCGCCTGGGTGATATCTCGCCCGTGGCGGGGGACCGGGTCACGTTTGAGCTCAGCGGCGAGGACGGCCTGATCACCTCCATCCGCAGGCGCAAGAACAGCCTGACCCGCCCGCCGGTGGCCAACATCGACCGCCTCTTCATCGTCGCCTCCAGCGCCCCGCCGGCTGCCGATCCCACGCTGATCGACACCGTCACGGTCATCGCCCTGTGGCAGGATATCGAGCCGATCATCCTGCTCAACAAGATCGACGTGGACCCCAGCGACGAGCTGTACGCGACGTACACCAGCGCGGGCTTCCGTGTGCTGCGCGTCTCCGCCCTGACCGGAGAGGGGATCGACGAGGTGCGCGCCCTTGCGCGCACGGGCATCTCCTGCTTTACGGGCAACTCCGGCATCGGAAAGTCGAGCATCCTCAACTGCCTCATGCCGGAGCGCGATCTTCTCGTGGGGCGCATCAGCAAAAAGATCGCCCGCGGCCGCAACACCACCCGTCAGAGCGAGCTGTTCCCCTGCGGCGAGGGCTTCGTCATCGACACGCCGGGCTTTTCCGCCTTTGAGATCACCAAGGACGACGACGTCCGCAAGGAGCAGCTGCAGCATTATTTCCCCGAGATCACCGACTATTTCGACAAATGCCGCTTTGCGGGCTGCGCCCATATCAGGGAGCCCGGCTGCGCCGTGCGCCAGCGCGTCAAAGAGGGCCTGATCCCGAAGACACGCTACCTCAGCTACTGCAAGATCTACGAGGACTTGGCCCGCATCAAGGACTGGGAGAGGAAATGATTTATGGAAACCATCGTCACCGAACGCCTGATCCTCCGCGGCTGGAGGCCTGAGGACGCCCGGGACCTTTACGAATACGCCAAAGACCCCGAGGTCGGCCCCAACGCCGGCTGGAAGCCTCACGAGAGCCTGCAGGAGTCCGTCGGCATCCTCCAGAGCTTCATCAATCAGAACAACGTCTGGGCCATCGAGCTCAGGGAGACCGGGCGCGTCATCGGCTCCTTCGGCGTCCATCGGGACGAGATGCGGAACAATCCCCGCGCCCGGATGCTGGGCTACGTCATCGGCAGGCCCTGGTGGGGCCATGGCTACGCCGGCGAGGCGGCCAACGCCGTGATCGATTATGTCTTTGCCTCCGGCGAGATCGACCTGCTGTCGATCCATCATTTCGGCTTCAATCCCCGGTCCGGCCGAGTGGCGCAGAAGCTGGGCTTCACCAGAGAGGGCGAGCTGGCGGACGCCCGCGTGCTGTACGACGGCCGCGTCACCTCCGCCGTCTGCTACCGCCTCAAACGGTCCGACCGCGTCAAATAACGCACCCTTCGCCGCGCTCCCGCATAAGATAGACCAGATCACGCGGGGGAGGCGATGGGATGAGATGCGGAGGCGGCTTCCGCCTGCTGGCGATCGCCGTGTTTGCCGCCGTGCTGGCCGCGCTGCTGCCCCTGTGGATGATGTTCTGGATCCTGTGCGGGATCATCGCCTGGATCTGTCTGCTGTAGGGGAGGGCTGCTTTGTGAAGATCGTCGTGATTAAACCGCCGAAGGCGCTGGCACGGCTGATGAAAAAGCTGATCAAATGATCCATTTACCTTGGCCGCGGCCTTGCCGCGGCTCTTTTTTTATGCGAATAATCCGAAATCGGGCCTCATATCCTTCAGTGAAAACAAATCCGAAAGGTTGGGAACTATGGAGGTCATCAAAAATACGCTGGACCACTTCGGCGCCCTGCGCCGCAGCGGTGAGATCATAGAGGAGACGCAGACCGTCATCATCTCCGACGTCAGCCCCGATGTGCTGCAGATCCTCTGCGCCCGGGGCGCCGTGTCTCTGCAGGAAAAAAGCTGTCAGGACGGCGAGCTGCGTCTCAGCGGCGCCGTATCCTGCCGCGTCGCATACCTGTCCACCGAGGGGAAGGAGCCGTATTTCGTCACGTCATCGATCCCATTCGCGTTCAGCCGCCCGATCGAGGGGATGGAGCCGGGCGATCAGGCGCTGTGCGCCGTGCGCCTGCTGTCGCTGACGTCATCGGCAGTCAACCCGCGCAAGCTGTCCCTGCGGGCGCAGCTGCAGGTCTGCGTCACGCTGTACAGCCGCAGAAGCGACGAATATGTGTCCGAGCTTCGCTCCGAGGACGGGGATGGCGTCTATTCCCGCACGGCGGGCGACCGCATCTCGCCCGTCGTCGCCGTCTGCGAAAAGCGTATGGTCGTCAGCGACGAGCTGCGCCTCAGTGACGGCGGTCCGGACGAGGGCAGCTTCATCCTCCACAGCGACGTCAACTGGGTCACGGAGGACGTCCGCGTCCTGCCCGGCAAGCTGATGCTCCGCGGCCGCGCCGACGTGACGCTGTCCACCATGGGCCGAAGCGGCGTATATGAGGGCCGCAGCCGCTACGCCGTGCCCTTTTCCCAGATCGTCGAGTGCGACGAGGTCCGCCCTGAGGACCGCGTGGACGTCAGATGCGAGCCTGTCTGGGAGGAGCTGGAGCTGAAAACGGGCCCTGACGGCTCGCCTGTCCTCGATTTCTCGCTGGCCGCTGCCACCCAGTGCGTCATCCGGCGAGAGCTGGCGCTCAGCGCCGTCCGCGACGCCTTCAGCACCGACTGGAGCCTCCGGACGGAGACGCTGCAGCTGGCGCTGCCCCGGCCCGAGCCCACGGTCGTCACGGCGGCCGTGGAACAGACCGCGGAGCTCGATCAGGCTGCTGAGCGCGTGGAGGAGGCGCACGCCGCCGCCCCCTGCGTCGCGCTGACAAAAGGCGAACGCGAGCTCAGGCCGCAGTTCGAGCTGACGCTGATCTGCCGCGGGTCCGACGGCACGGTCTTCACCTGCGGCAGGCGCTTCACCGCGTCCTGCGCGCTCCCGGAACCGTCTGCGGAGGACTGCTGGTGCGAGATCGAATGCGGCGAGCCCTCAGCCGCGCTGAACGGGGAGGGCGAGGTCAGCGTGCGCTTCGAGGTCAGACTCAGATGCTTCGGCATCGCGGGGGAGACTGTACCGCTGCTGTCCTCCTGTGCCCTCGACAGATCATCCCCGCGGGAGCATACCGGCCGTCCGTCGCTGCTGGTCCGCCCCGTCGACGGCAGGCAGACCGTCTGGGAGCTGGCCCGCGACTGCGTCACATCGCCGCAGCTGGTGGCCGCGGCCAACAAAACAGGGATCGAGGACCGCCTGCCGGAGGGCAGCCTCGTTCTGATCCCCTTCCGCAACCGCTGAAAGAAAAGGAGCCTGACGATGGAAAGAAGCATCTACGAATCGATCGCCGAGCGCACGGGCAAGCAGATCTACCTGGGGATCGTCGGCCCGGTGCGCACGGGCAAATCGACGTTCATCAAGAGCTTTATGGAGCAGCTGGTGCTGCCCAATATCGACAACGTCTATCAGAAGGAGCGCGCCCGCGACGAGCTGCCGCAGAGCGGCTCCGGTCGGACGATCATGACAGCCGAGCCGAAGTTCGTCCCCGAGGAGGCCGTCCGCATCACGCTGGACGACAAGGTCAGCCTGTCGGTGCGGATGATCGACTGCGTCGGCTACATGGTGGACGGCGCAGTCGGACAGTTCGAGGACGACGCGCCGCGGATGGTGATGACGCCCTGGTCGGAGGAGGAGCTGCCGCTGGCCGAGGCCGCCGAGATCGGCACCCGCAAGGTGATCACCGAGCATTCGACCATCGGGCTCGTCGTCACCACCGACGGCACCATCGGCGACATCCCCCGGGAGAGCTACGTCCCCGCCGAGGAGCGCATCGTCCGGGAGCTGCAGGAGATCCGCAAGCCCTTCTGCGTCCTGCTCAACTCCGCGAGCCCCGAAGGCGCGCCCGCCCGGGAGCTGGCGGCGAAGTTGAGCGGGAAATACGGCGTCGCCGTCCTTCCCGTCGACTGCACAGCGCTGAAAAGCGACGATATCACATCGATCCTGCGCTCCGTGCTGATGGAGTTTCCTGTCAAGGAGTTCGCCTTCACATTGCCGGACTGGCTTGGCGCACTGCCCGATGACGACGCGATCAAGACAAGCGTTTACGACAGTATACTGGAGACGTGCGGCGCCATCCGCACCATGCGTCAGGTGGGCGAGAAGGCGGGGGATATCGGCCGGTGCCAGTACGTCGAAACCGTCTCCGTCGGCGATATCGACCTGGGTGACGGCGTGGCGCGGATCACCGTGACATTGCCCGACAGTCTTTATTACAGGATCCTGTCCGAGCAGTCGGGCATCGAGATCAGAAGCGAGGGAGACCTGCTGCCGCTGCTGTGCGAGATGGCCCGCATCCGGGAGGAGTACAGCCGCATCTCCGGCGCGCTGGAGCAGGTGCGCAGCACCGGCTACGGCATCGTTATGCCCACGCTGTCGGAGCTCAGGCTGGAAAAGCCGGAGATCGTCAGTCACGGCGGACGTTACGGCGTCCGCCTCCGCGCCAGCGCCCCCAGCATCCACCTGATCCGCGCCGATATCGAGACCGAGGTCTCGCCCATCGTCGGATCGGAAAAGCAATCGGAGGACCTGGTCAAATACCTGCTGGCGGGCTTCGAGGACTCGCCAGAACGGATCTGGGAGAGCAACATCTTCGGCAAATCCCTCAGCGAGCTCGTCAACGAGGGCCTCAACAACAAGCTCTACCGCATGCCCGACGAGGCGCGCGCCAAGCTGCAGGACACACTGCAGCGCATCATCAACGAGGGCAGCGGCGGGCTGATCTGCATCATCCTGTAAGGGGGGCGGTCCCATGGCAGTCGATCGCAGAAGACGCAGGAGAGAGCCTGCGGACCCGCGTCCGCTGCTCCTGCTGCTCGTGGCCGTATTCGCCCTGACCATGCGCTTCGCGCAGACGGGCCCGCTGTATGACCTGCGGGAGACGATCTCCAGGGCGATCGCCCGCAACGCCGATTTCAGCGCGGCTGCGGAGACGCTGGGCCGCGTGCTGGGCCGGGAGGAAGGGGAGGAGGACAATGCCGTGCTCGTCTTCGGCCGCATGATCCTCGGCCTGGAGCCGGAGGAGGAGACGCCTGAGGAGCTGCCGGAGGTCGGCGAGACGGCCGGCACGTTCGCAGCGGACGCCTGCGGACTGACGGAATCCAGCGCGCCGCAGGTGCGTCTGGCCGATTTCTGCAGCGCCGCGCCGGAGGAAGAGGACCGGGATGAGACGCCCAACGCGCCCTTCCATATACCCAGCCCCGACGTCGTGGATGACGCGCGCTACGCCATCGCCTTTCCCACCTGTCTGCCGCTGGAGAGCTGCCGCGTCACCTCGCGCTTCGGCTACCGCATCCATCCCATCAGCGGCAACACCACGTTCCACTACGGCGCTGACCTGGCCGCTCCCGCCGGGACGAAGGTCGCCGCCGTGGCGGACGGCACGGTCACCGAGACCGGCTGCGGCGAGATCAACGGCAACTACGTCCGCGTCAGCCACGCTGGCGGCTTCGCCACCATGTACGGGCATCTGAAGACGATCTCCGTCAAAAAGGGCCAGAACGTTTCCATGGGCGACAAGCTGGGCGCCGTGGGCTCCACAGGCTATTCCACCGGGCCGCACCTCCATTTCGAGCTGCGGAAGGACGGGAAGATCATCGATCCCTTCTCCTGCTTTGCGCTTGGATAAGCGCGTCATGGCCGCGCTGCTGGGCGCGGCTGTCGTCGCCTTCGACCGGGACGGCAGCATGACGCTGCTGCTTCTGGCCGCGCTGCTGCACGAGCTGGGCCACCTGCTGTGCATCCGCCTCAGCGGCGGCAGGGTAGAGGACGTGCGTCTGACCGTCTCCGGCGCGGACATCCGCTACGGCGGCGGGGCTGACCTGCTGATCGCGGCGGGAGGCCCGCTGGCCAGCCTGCTGGCCGCTGTTACCGCCGCGCGGTTGGGCGCGATGCGCTTCACAGGGCTCAATCTGGCGCTGTGTCTCTTCAACCTCCTGCCCGTTTACCCGCTGGACGGCGGCAGGCTCCTCGCGTTGACCCTGGAACGACTCCTGGGGCCGGACAGGGGAGAGCGTATGACGAAAGCTGTGTCCCTGACGTCTGCGCTGCTGCTGGCCGCCGCCGTGACGATAGCCAGCCTCCGCACCGGCGCGCTGTGGACGCTGTGGCTGGCGTCGTTTCTTCTGTGGAAGCAGCGGGAGCTGTAACCCTCCGGGACAGGTAGGCATAGAATGAAGCGGGGATGATCCCCAAATCATTTTTATTCGGAGGGTATTTCATGGCATTTTTCACGAACTATGCCACGCTTTCTTATAACGGCGTAACCACCACGTCAAACACCGTCACCGGCGAGATCCTGGAGACGATCAGCGTCTCCAAGACTGCGCTGCTGGACACCTACACGCTGAACGACGACGTGACGTACGTCGTCAGCCTCTACAACAGCGGGTCCGCAGACGCCGACAACCTGACGCTGACCGACGATCTGGGCGGCTATCAGCTCAGCGGCCAGACCGTCTATCCGCTCAGCTATCGCCCCGGCTCCATGAAGCTCTTTGTCGACGGCGTCCTGCAGCCCGCTCCCGCCGTCACGGCAGGTCCCGCGCTGACCATCACGGGTCTCAGCGTCCCCGACGACAGCAGCGTGATGCTCATTTACGAGGCCGGGATCACGGGCTACGCCCCGCTGTCCGACGGCGGCAGCATCACCAATACGGTCACTGTCACCGGCGCGGCCGTCGGCGAGCCGCTGACCGCAGGCAGCACCATCACCGCGGCCTCCGGAGCCGAGCTGATGATCACCAAGTCCGTCTCGCCGTCCGTCGTCACCGCCAATGGCCGCCTGACCTACACCTTCTCCATCGAGAACGTGGGCAATGTGGAGGCCGCGGCAGCGGGCGGCGCGGTGCTCAGCGACACCTTTGACCCCGCGCTGACGAACCTCTCCGTCACCTGCGGCGGCGCCGCTTGGACCCAGGGAGTTCAGTACGCCTACGACAGCGCCACCGGGCTCTTCACCACCATGCCCGGCCAGCTGTCCGTTCCCGCCGCCTCCTACAGCCGCAGCGCCGACGGCACCTGGTCCGTCGTCCCCGGCGTCACGGAGCTCACCGTCACCGGCACGCTGAACGCGTAAGAACAAAGGCCCCTTCGGGGGCCTTTTTTATACGGTAACCGCAAAACGGTTGATTTTGGATCGCACCTGTTGTAAAATCAATTTGCAAGAAATGAACAGGAGGATGATCGATATGTATGATTTCAGTTCCTATCCTTTCCCGTCCAAGCGATTCGTAAAATACGCCGTTAACGGCATGTGCGCCACCTCTCATCATCTGGCGGCCCAGGCGGGCGTCGATATGCTGAAAAAGGGCGGCAACGCCTTTGACGCCGCCATCGCGGCCGCCGCCTGCCTCCCCGTGCTGGAGCCTCAGGCCAACGGCCTCGGCAGCGACGCCTTCGCCATCATCTGGCACAAGGGCAAGCTGTACGGCCTCAACTCCAGCGGCTATATGGGCAAGCGCTTCTCGGTGGAGGCCCTCAGGCAGAAGGGCTTCGACAAGATGCCCATCTACGGCTTCGGCTCCGTGACGGTCCCCGGCGCCGTGGGCGCGTGGGCCGAGATCAACAAGCGCTTCGGCCGCCTGCCTCTCAGCGAGGTCGTGGAGCCCGCCGCCACTTATGCGGAAAACGGCCACGCCATCACCCAGAACCTCTCCGACATGATGACGCTTTTCTCCGGCAGGCTCAAGGGCGCGCTGGATCAGGCGCCGGAATGCGCCGCCTGGTTCGACTGCTTCATGCCCGAGGGCAAGGTCCCTGCGCCCGGCGAGATCTACCGCAACCCTGATCAGGCCAAGACCCTGCGCGAGATCGGCGCCACCGGCGGCGAGAGCTACTACCGCGGCGACCTGGCCGATAAGATCGCGGCCTATTCCGACAAGTTCGGCGGCTGGATCACCAAGGAGGATCTGGAGAACTTCCATCCCGAA
>SVKN01000017.1:0-4856 GCA_015068445.1 Oscillospiraceae bacterium
GTTGATCTTGTGGCCGGACAGGCTCAGCAGGTCGATGTTCATCTCGTTGACGTCGATGTCCACGGTGCCGAAGGCCTGCACGGCGTCGGTGTGGAAGTACACGCCCTTCTCATGGCACAGCGCGCCGATCTCCTTCAGGGGATTGATCGTGCCGACCTCGTTGTTGGCGGCCATGACGGAGACCAGGAAGGTGTCGGGGGTGATGGCCTTCTCCAGCTCGTCCACGTGGACCATGCCGTAGTTGTCCACGTTCAGGTACGTCACCGAGAAGCCCTCCTTCTCCAGCGCCTCGCAGGTGCGGAGGATGGCGGGATGCTCGATGGTGGTGGTGATGATGTGCCTGCGGCCCCTGGCCTGCTTGGAGTGGGCCATGCCGCGGAGGGTGAAGTTGTCGGACTCGGTGCCGCCGGAGGTGAAGTAGATCTCCTTGGGCTGCGCGCCGATGACGGCGGCGACGTTCTTGCGGGCCTCCTCCAGCGCCATGGCGGCGTCGCGGCCCAGCTTGTACAGCTGAGAGGCGTTGCCGTAGCCGGTATCGAAGTAAGGCAGCATTTTATCGAGGACGCGGGGATCGACCCGCGTGGTGGCCGCGTTGTCGGCGTAGACAAAGCGTTTCTCGTCCATTGTAGTTCAGCTCCTTTACGGGTTTCATATTCTGTCAAGGACAATATACACCAACTTGGTGGAGTTTGCAAGAGGCAATTGGAGAATTGACAATTGTTGTGTCTGCGGCGCATTGGATACCGCCTGACGGCGGGGAAAGCCTCCCCCCAACGGGGGAGGGGGACCGCGAAGCGGTGGAAGGGGGCGCGCGTCAGCGCGTAACCATTGCCCTTGACCGGCATGCGCACATCACGGCACCGTCAGCACAGCTTCCCCCTCCGGTCTGAACACGCGTGTCCCGGCCTGCGGCCGGGCCTTTCGCGCGGAATAGGGAGGTGGCACGCGGAGCGTGACGGAAGGAGTTGCCCCGGGCTTTGAGACGCTCCGGAAACGCGTGCATCCCGCGGCAACTCCCTCAGTCAAACGGCTCTGCCGTTTGACAGCTCCCTCGCAGAGGGAGCCAAGGAAGGGCGCGGCGCACATCACGGCACCGTTAAGGGCAAGATCCTTCGACTCCGCTGCGCGACCCTCAGGATGACAATGGGAGGGGACGGGTCGCGTCGTAGGGGCCGATGACACATCGGCCCTTGATCACGCCTCCGTTTCGCGGTCGTTGGGGGCGCTGAGGAACGGTCGTCGTTCCCCGCTACGCTTTGCTTCCCTTCGCGCCGCCGGAGGGGAGGCTGGCGTTGGCCAGGAGGTTGGTCTCGAAGCTGAAGCTGAGCTTTTCCTTGTCGCGCTGCTTTTTGAGCGCCAGGGAGACCAGGCGGTCCAGCAGCTGAGGGAAGGGCACCCCGGCGGCTTCCCAGAGGTAGAAGGCCAGGGAGCCGGGGATGGTGTTGATCTCGTTGACGTACAGCGCCTTCGTCTCGTCGTCCAGCAGGAAATCGACGCGGGCGACGCCGGAGGCGTCGATGGCTTTGAAGGCGGCCAGGGCGTACTCCTTGACCTTCGCGGTCAGCTCGTCGGGCAGGTCGGCGGGGACCTTGCGGGTCAGGGAGGCCATGCCTGCGCCCTTGGAGCCCGCGGGGGCCGCCTTGGCCGGGGCCTTCGCGCCCTTGGCGCCCTTGGACCCGCCGCCGCCCATGTACTTGTCGCCGAAGGTGAGGATATCGGTGGCGTTCAGCGGCTCCTCGCAGACGGAGGCCTCCGCGCCGTCGCGGTCGCCCAGAACGGCGCAGTTGATCTCGCGCAGGTGCTGGACGGCAGGCTCGACGATGACGGCGGGGGCGTAGGAGAAGGCGTTCTGCATGGCCTCCTGCAGGCTCTGACGGTCGCGGGCCTTGGAGATGCCCACGCTGGAGCCCAGGTTGGAGGGTTTGACGATCAGGGGATAGGGGAAGCGGGCTTCGATCTCGTCCAGCTTGCCCTCCTCCTCCGAGAAATAGGCGGTGCGGTCCAGCAGCAGACCGTCCACGCAGGGGATGCCGGCGGCCTTGAACAGCGCCTTCATCACCCATTTGTCCATGCCGCAGGCGGAGGCGCAGACGCCGCAGCCCGTGTAGGGCACGCCCCAGTACTCCAGCAGGCCCTGTAGGGTGCCGTCCTCCACGTTGGTGCCGTGGACGGCGGTCAGCACGGCGTCCACCTCGATGAACGTGCCCCTGCCCAGCGTCTTCGGGGGGTAGGACATGAGGTAGCTCTTGTTGTTTTCCCGGACAGGGACCACCTGCATGGCGCGGCTGAGGGCCGCGGGGATGTCGCGGTAAGAGGCGATGTCCAGCAGGTTGTCGCCGGTGAAGAACCGGCCGTCCTTGGTGATGTACAGCGCGATGGGCTGGTACTTGGCACGGTCCAGCGCAGCGGCGGCCTGCATGGCCGTGATGACCGAGACCTCGTGCTCGACGCTGCTGCCGCCGCACACGACGGCGATCTTGATGCTCATAATGGTTGCTCCTTTATATCAGTTGACAGTTGACAGTGGACAATTGTGGTGTCGGCCTGCGGCCGACGATTAGATACCGCCTGCGGCGGGAAGGGCAAAATCCTTCGGCTTCGCTTGCGCGACCCTCAGGATGACAATGGGAGGGGACGGGTCGCGTCGTAGGGGCCGATGACCACATCGGCCCTTGATCACGCCTCCGTTTCGTGGTCTTCGCAGCGGCCATGATATGCGCGGACGCGGCTATGGCGAGCACAGCTCGCCGCTGCACCGTTCCCTCTCCGGGACCGCGATCATCCCGCCGCAACTCCCTCAGTCAAACGGCCCTGCCGTTTGACAGCTCCCTCGGAGAGGGAGCCAAGGAAGGGCGTCGCCCCGCGCATATCGCCGCCCCCGGCTCCGCGATCATCCCGCCGCAGCTCCCTCGGAGAGGGAGCCAAGACGCCTTATCCCCCTTAATACTGGTCCGTGAGATCGTTGAGCAGCAGGACCATGCGGGTGCCGAGGGTGGCGGCGTGGTCGAGGCCCTTCTGGAGGGAATCGGTGCTGAAGATGCGCTCCGCGGGGAAGCCGCCGTCCAGGAGGCCCTGACGGATGGCGGGGCCGCGCTTGGGATCGACCAGGATGGCGAAATCGCACCGGGCCGCGGCGTACTCGCCCATCTGGCGGTTGAGCTCCTGCTCCTGCTCGCCCAGCTCCACCATGCCCGGCGTCAGCAGGACCCGGGCCATCCCCTCGCAGAGGGCGAGGGTGTCCAGGGCGGCTCGCGCGCCCTGCGGATTGGCGTTGTAGGCGTCGTCGATGTACATGACCCCGGGGCCGCCGGACAGCAGCTGCAGCCGGTGCGGCACGCTCTCCAGCGCCCGGACCGCGGGGACCAGCGCTTTCATGGACACGCCCATGCGGTTGGCCACGGCGATGGCGCCGATGAGGTTCTGGACGTTGGCCGGGCCCAGGAGGCGTGTTTTGAAGGCAGCCGTCTCGCCGTCCGGGGACGTCACCGTGAACTCCGAGCCGACGGCCGTGACGCGGATATCACCGCCGCGGTAGTCGCAGCCCTCCGAGGTGCCGTAGCGCGTCACCTTGCCGTCATAATTCTGCTGCGCCAGGATCGGACTGTCGAGGTTGACGAAGGTCCCGCCCCGGTCCTTCGTGGCGCGGTAGAGGGCCAGCTTCTCGTTCGTGATGTTGTCCTGAGAGCCGAAGGTCTCCAGATGCTGGGGGCCCACGGACGTGACCACGCCCATGTGCGGATGGACGAAGTCGCACAGCTCCTGCACGTCGCCCACATGGCGCGCGCCCATCTCACAGAGGAAGATCTCATGGGTGGGCTTGAGGCCTTCGCGGACGGCGCGGGTGACGCCCAGGGGCGTATTGAAATTACCCGGCGTCATATAGACATTATATTTAACGGAAAGTAATTCTTTCAGGAAGTATTTCGTGCTCGTTTTGCCGTAGCTGCCCGTGATGCCGATGATGGTCAGGCCGGGATTCTCGCTGAGGATGCGGCGGGCGTCGTCCATGTAGCCCTTGCTGATGCGGTCCTCCACGGGCTTGTTGACCCGGGCGGCCAGCATGATCCCATAGGGCAGCAGCAGCGCCAGCAGCGGCGCGAGGGGCGTCAGGAAAAGCCCTGCCAGCACGGGCAGGACAGCCATGGTAAAGCTCAGGCGCTTGACGCGGTTGGTGAACACCAGCGGCTTCTTCGCCTTTTTGATCGGGTTGACGAGGGCGAAGAGCGCCGCGCCGATCAGCGTCAGCGGCCGCCACCAAAGCGTCCCCAGCAGCTGCAGCGCCAGCGGCAGCAGGCGGTTGACGCCGAAGGTCTCCTTCTGATTCTGGCTCAGATAGATCTTATACGACTGGTCCTGATAGGAGCAGAGCTGGTACATGTGCAGGCTGCGGCGGCCGATGAGGCAGGCCGGCGCCAGCAGCGCCAGCAGCGTCAGCAGGCGGATGACCATCACTGCTCACCTCCCGTCAGGAAGGCGTCCACCACGGCGCGGAACTGGGCGGGATTGTCCACGAAGGGGAAGTGCCCGGCGCCCCGGATCACGGCGAGGCCGGAGCCCGGGATCAGCGTTTCCATCTCCTGCCCGTCGGACAGGGGGGTGGCCGTGTCGTTTTCGCCCCACAGCAGCAGGACGGAGGAGCGGATGCGCTTCAGCCGCTCGCGCATGTCGGTGTTGACGACGGCGGACAGCGTCTGACGCATGACGGGGGAGGCGGCGCGGTAGTCGGCGGAGCTGCGCTTGTCGCGCTCGGCCTCGTAGAGCTCGCCGAAGAGGGGGGCCGTCACCCTGGACGTCCCCAGCTTTTTCAGCAGCTTGTAGCCGCTCTGGCGGGCCTTCCAGGCCGCGGAGCGGCGGGG